>VGSD01000326.1 GCA_016875155.1 Deltaproteobacteria bacterium
CAACATCTCTTTAATTTGTATATGTAATGGAGTGGAAATATTTTTATTAATCGCGATCATAAGTAAACCCCGTCAGAAGCGCTTCGCCCTTCTAACGGGAAGGCTCACACGGAGCATTAAACCCCGTGCTCGCTAATAAGGTAATTGACTCATCTCCGCTGCAAGCCCCGATAGAAGCTTAGCTTCGCACGGGGCAAGCAACCTGGAGCCTTCTAACGGGGTAAATTTGTATATATTTGTATATACAAATTTTATTTTTGTCAAGTTTTTTAAAGGGATGGGTAAGAAATAATTTTAAAATATGTTTTGAAGGATCGATACCGGCGGATAGCTTCGGATCAGAGGAGGAACTGTTGCGATGATGCTTGAGGGAGTCGCCAATTTTATTTCAACTTTTTCAAATGATTTTAATCTTTCCCCTTCACTTGACCACCCTCTTCTCACGCCAGAGCCGCTCAAACTCCTTCTGGTAGGAATCCACCAAATCGCTACCCTGGATGATCAGAATATTGTCATAATTCACTTCTCCAGAGCCTTCCGTCCAACCAGGGGAACCAATCATCACCTTCTTTCCGTCGAGGATGGTGAAGCGATGGTTCATCGTCCCCTTCTCTTTGCCACCGATGGTCTTGACAGAGATCCCCTGTTTGATCAAAGCGCTGACCCGCGAAGATTTGTTTCTGGCTTGTTTCGAATCCGTCACCACCCGGATGTTGATACCACGTTCTTTTGCCTTAACGAGGGCTTGGATTAAATCGGCAGAAGTGATCTCATAGAGGGCAAGGTCGAGCGAATGAGCAAGGTTCTCGATCTCCTTCAAAAGAGCCTCCCGAATATTTGCCTCCCCGGAAAAGAGGACTTCGGTTTCTGCAGCCGCCTGAGATAGGGTAAGGGGTAATAGTAAGAAGAGAAGGCCTAGGATGATTTTCTTCATCTGTTTTTATCGCTGATCATATTGCTCGCCTTAAAGAAAAAATAGGCCGCCACTCCATTGAAAATGACGAGAACCGAGAGGGCCAGCCACAGGGACCCATGGAGATAAAGAAAGTAGGAGAGGGAGAAGCTCGCCAGAATGAATAGGCTTCCCAGGACATAGATGATATATTGTCTCCATCTGAAATATTCCTTGATCTCCTTCAGCCCATCAATGAAGTAAAGAATGAAAAGGATCAGGGCGATCAAAACAAAAGAGAATAGGACAAAGTAAAGAAAACTTAAATCCAGCGCATGATAATTAGATGAATGAGAGATCATGGCTCATCTCCTTTTTGAGTGTTATCCCAACCATCAGCTTCTAGGTCTGATCGTCTCTGAGACGACTTTGACAACCTGACTGAAATCAAAGGGCTTGGAAAGGATGAAGTCAAGGCCATACTGCTTCATCTTATCCTGACTTAACTCCATCCCCCACCCCGTGATCATCCCTACGGGTGTGGTCTGTTTTATTTCCTTAATTCTCTGACACACTTCCCAGCCTGACATCCCGGGCATTCCGAGGTCGGTCAGGACAATGTCAAACTCTTTTTCCTGGAATAATTGTACCCCTTTTTCCCCATCATCGGCCACAGTGACCTGGTGATTGGCCTGAGAGAGCAATTTTTCAAGCACCCTTCTGACGGTCTCCTCATCGTCAATCACAAGCACCCGGAGGGATTTACCTATTTTGATCGACGCATCGGCCTCCTTCTCTTTTTTCCCCCCTTTGGTAATGGGAAAAATAATCGTGAAGGTTGTTCCGGCCCCAACACTGCTCTCAACTTCAATCTCTCCTCCAAACCGCTTGATGATGCCGTAGGACATGCTCAACCCGAGACCCGTATTCGAAAAAGGCTTTGTCGTGAAGAAGGGCTCAAAAATCTTCTTTCTAGTCTCCTCATCCATCCCCACGCCGGAATCAGCGATCTGGATACAGATGCTGTCCCCTTTCTTAAAAGTCCGAATCTCAATCTTCCCTCCCCGGGGCATTGCCTCAATGGCATTGAAGATGACATTGGTGATGACTTCCCGCATCTCCGAGGCATTGCCTGCCACATTCGGGACATCACCCAGATGGAGCGCCATTTCAATAGGGATCCCTTTTCCCTGGGCCTCATCCTTCCACTTCGGCTTCGTAATCTCTACGACATCCCGGATAATGGAGTTGACGTCCAGCTTAAACAATTCCTGCCGTGCTCTTTTTCTGGTAAATTCCTGAAGACGTTTGACCGTCTGAGCGCTATCCTTAGCCACCTTTTCAATTGTCTTGAGAGATTCCCGCATCTCCTCTTCCTGAACACTATAAAGAAGGAGCTGCGTGTTGCCAAGAATTGCAGCCAGAGCATTATTGAAGTCGTGCGCCACTCCGCTCGCCATCTCACCCAGAGCCCGGAGCTTTTCGGCCTGAAGCAGTTGCTCCTCCATCTTCTTTTTTTCGGTGATGTCACTCATCAGGGCCACAAAGGTTATGTGTCCTTCAGCATCTCTCAATTCTTTATTCCGGATCTCTATATTTCTGATTTTCCCGTCTTTCCGGAGAATATCAAATTCATAATACGGTGTATCCTCTTCTTTTTTAACCCACTGGGTGTATCTATCGACCACCAACTGCTGGCTCTCTTTAGTTAGGGTATTTCGGAAATCCATGCCGATCAATTCCTCTTTAGTATAGCCCAGAATTTCCGATAACCTATTATTTACATAATTGAATTTAAAATCTGTCCCTATCACGGCAACCCCATCATGGACACCCTCAATGACAGTCCTATATTTTCCTTCAGATTGCCGGATCTCGTCCAGCAAGAGGGCATTCTGAATAGAGATGGCCATCCCAGGGACAATCTGACGCAGAACATCGAAGTGCCTTTCCGAAAAGTGTCTGGGATCCCGACTGCCAAAGTTCACCGTGCCAATGATTTTACTCTGGTATTCCAAAGGGAAGACCAGATAGGATCGGATCCCTTCTTGGAAGAGCCTTTGGTCGAGCCACACCTCACTTTCGAATAAGTCCTCTGCAATGACAGGTTGCCCTGTCTGAACCACTTTGGAAAGCGTTGTTCCTTCTGTCGGATAACTCCTATCCTTTGTCAACTCCTCGCGTTCATAATCTTTTTCCAAGGCAAAGTATTGAAATCGACTCCCCACCTCATCGAGGAGGGTGATGGTCATTCTGTCCGAAGATAGAACCTTCTTAAATTCAGCATGGATCGCTTTTGTCACCTGCCTCATATCGAGGGTCGAGGCAAGAATTTTATTGATATTGTTAATGGCCTCTTTCTCTTTCTCCAGCCGCTTCTCTTCGGTGATCTCCCTGGCCAGATCAACGACACCAACCACTTTCCCTGATGCATCATAAACGGGGTAGGTATAGTATTGGAAAACACCATTCAGGTATTCGCTCTCCCTTTGGCCGGATACAGATTTTCCTGTTCTTATTGCCTCGCTCACATAACACCCGTCGCAGGGAGTCGCTCGATGGTGGAGGGCTTCATAACACGTTTTTCCAATCATCTCTTCCGGTCTTAAGCCATATCGCCTGAATGCCGTTTTGTTAGCACGGAGGACTCGATAATCTCTGTCCCGGATCGTAATCAGGTCTGCAACGGCATCAAAGGTCGTTTCCCATTCCATTTTGCCTTTTGCCACAGTTGAAAAAAGTTTTGCGTTTTCAAGAGCCATCCCGATCTGGTTTCCGAGACTCTGAAACAGATGGACATCACTCTGTCCGGGAAAATGTTCGAAACGACTGGTCAGGCAGATCGCGCCAATGGCTTCCCCTTTAGAGAGCATAGGAATTCCAACCAGTGTCTTCACTTTTTCTTCAATCAGGTTGGGAAGAATACGTGGAGAAGGGTACTGACCGATCGGGAAGATGACAATCTCTTTTTTTTCTACGGCTGAACCCACAACCCCCTCGCCCAATTTGAGCCTTTTTACAGCCTCCGCCAGATGGGATGGATAGTTTTGGTGGTACTTGAGCTCCAGCCATTCTCTATCATTGCTGATAAGATAGATGGTCCCCATCTCAAACCCTGTGAGAGATAAAACTCTCTCC
>VGSD01000327.1 GCA_016875155.1 Deltaproteobacteria bacterium
CTACCTCCTCAGGCATGATTTCAGGATCGGGGTTGGCCATGGCGAAAACAACGGGGTGTTTTGACATTTTCTTGATGTCGTTCACATGGATGACGCCAGGTTGAGAAAGACCGATGAAAACATCTGCACCCTTCAGGGCTTTGGTGATGGGTCCGTGAATCCTCTCCGGGTTTGTATTTTCCGCAATCAGTGCCTTGATGGGGTTCATGTTCTCCTTTCGACCTTTATAGAGCGTCCCACTTCGGTCGCATCCGATGATTTGCTTTGCTCCTGCCGAAAGGAGAAGTCGTATGGAGGCAATTCCGGCCGCTCCCAACCCGCTGACGACCACGCGGGTATTTTCCAACCTTTTATTGACGACCTTCAACCCATTGATCAACCCCGCCAGAATCACCACGGCTGTTCCATGCTGATCATCATGAAAGACAGGAATATCCAGCTCATTTCTTAATCGTCGTTCGATCTCAAAACAGCGGGGAGCGGCGATATCTTCCAGATTAATTCCCCCGAATCCGGGGGAGATCGATTTGATCACGGCGACGATCTGCTTCGGATCTTTCGTTCTTAAACAGATGGGAAAGGCATCGACGCCTCCAAACTCTTTGAAGAGCATGGCTTTGCCTTCCATCACCGGCATCGCTGCCTCGGGGCCAATATCCCCCAATCCGAGAACAGCCGTTCCATCGGTCACCACTGCAATGGTGTTCTTTTTAATCGTGAGATCATATGCTCTCTCCCGTTTCTGATGGATGGCCATGCAGATCCTTGCCACCCCCGGAGTGTAGGCCATGGAGAGGTCTTCCCGTGAGTTTAGTGGGATTTTATTTTTAATCTCGATCTTTCCACCCTGATGCACCATAAACGTCCGGTCCGTCACGCTGACGACATTGACCCCTTTGATTTGCCTCACCTGTTCCACTACCTTCTGACCCACCGGGATGTCTGCCACGCTGATGATGATGTCACGGATGGTGATGTTCTTCTTGAATCCCACGATATCCACAGCACCGATATCTCCTCCCGCCTTTCCAATGGCAGAGGTCACTTTCCCGAGCATCCCAGGTTTCGAAAAGATCTCAAGCCGAACGATAATGCTATAACTTGGGCTGGGCGCCTTAATCATTTTCTCCTCCTCTTCACTACTTGAGAAATTCTGTCTCCTTGACATTGAAGTCTATTTTATCCTATTTCCCATCAATTTAAAACTCCTTGAAAATTACCCTTTATTTTTTTAAGATGGAAACCATGAAAAAAAGGGATGTTCTGTTGAGTCTCCTTTCAGGAATTCTCCTCGTCCTCTCCTTTCCTAATTTTGACCTTGAATTCTTAGTCTGGTTTGCCCTTGTTCCCCTCTTTTATATCATTGAAGAAAAGGGGGGATGGAATAGCTTTAAGTATGGATTTCTCACTGGCTTTGTCTCCTTTCTTGGGATTCTCTACTGGATTATTGTGGCGGTCCACAATTACGGGAACGTCCCTTTAATACCAAGCGTTCTCATCCTTTTATTGCTGGTAGGTTACCTCAGTTTATTCGTCGCCACTTTTGCATTCTTGTACCGATTCATTCAGATACGACTCGGATGGGAGACCATTCTCTTAGCCCCCCTTCTCTGGGTCTCGCTTGAATACCTCCGTTCCTTCTTTCTCACCGGCTTCCCATGGGCGAGTTTAGGCTATTCTCAATATAGCAATCTCCCTTTTATCCAGATGGCAGATATCACGGGAATCTATGGCCTCTCTTTTGTCATCATCCTGGTGAATGCCTCCCTTTACAGGGTGCTTCTCCAGTGGTCCGAAAAAACCTTTCCTTTCCGAGAAGTTGCCATCACTGTTCTTCTCCTCCTTGTTTTTCTGACCTACGGATATTTAAGAATGGGGGCTGTGGATCGAAAGGTGCTCCAGGACCCTCCACTCAAGATTGGTCTGGTCCAGGGTAACATTGACCAATCCATTAAGTGGGATGAATCCTTCCAGAAGGAAACCCTGAAGATTTATGAAAGACTCTCTCTGAAAGTAGCAGAGGGGAAACCTAACCTCATCATCTGGCCCGAAACAGCCACTCCCTTCTTCTTTCAGGATGCAAAGGAGTTTCAACCATTGGTTCTTGACATTCCCCAAAAAACCGATTCCTTCCTCCTTTTCGGAACCCCTTCTTACAAAATAGAGAGAGGAAAGGTGAATCATTATAATAGTGCCATCCTGGCTTCTCCGTCAGGTGAATTAAAGGGGAAATATGACAAGATTCATCTTGTCCCATATGGAGAATACGTCCCGCTTGGAGAGTATCTTTCGTTAGGATCTCTGGGAGAAGGGATTGGTAACTTTAAGTCCGGCAAAGAGACTTTCAATTTTACCCTTCCTCAGGGGAAATTCGGAGTCCTCATCTGCTTTGAGATCATCTTTCCTGACCTCTGCCGGAGATTTGTAAAAGAAGGAGCAAACTTCCTCGTCACCATCACAAACGACGCCTGGTTTGGAAGAACCTCTGCGCCCCGTCAACATCTAACCATGGCTACTTTCAGGGCAATCGAAAACCGGGTCTTCATCGCCCGGTCGGCAAACACAGGCATCAGTGCCTTTATCGATCCGGTGGGAAGGATCATGAAGCAGAAAGGAATTTTTACTGAAGAGGCGATCAATGGAACAATCGGTCTCTCAAAAGTAAAAACTGTCTATACCCTCTATGGCGATGTCTTTGCCTGGCTCTGCTCTACCTTTTCCATTGTCCTGTTGGGTTATGCCTTCATTCAAACCAGAAGAAAGAGATGAAGACCTTCTCCAAAATAAAATTAAAGCCATCAAGCATCATCCTCTCGATGACAGTCCTTATCCTTTTAATCGGCTCAGACGGTTCTTCGGCAGATGATCCTTCTCCATCTGTCATCTGGTCTGAATTACTCCAGAGAACGCCCTTCCCTTTCAGGATGGCCCTTCCTCCGCCAAAGGCCACCCCCATTGACGGCACCTATACGAAATTTGAAACCAAAGAAAACCCTCCTGTTCCTTGCAGGCGCTGCCCGGATTATGCACCCGAGGGTGGTATATGGAAGTTAAATTTTAATAAGGGTGTTTTCAGGATATTTCACGTCGCTACAGGGTGGAAAGATTTAGGCTCCTATATGGTAACAGGCGACCGATTGACCCTTGCCAATGACCCTGTCTGCCATGAAATGTTCGGAGAATATAAGTGGAAGATGGAAAAGGGGATGTTAATGTTAACGGTGATTGAGGATAAATGCGCTATTAGCCTACGGGCAATGAACCTGACCAAACTCCCCTGGCTCTCCTGCCAACCGCCAAATATCGAGGCTGCCGTCACGGACCACTGGTCTAAACCACTTGGTTGCGATTGAAGGCAGAATCATATTCTTCGCTACTTTTTCTTCATTGCTGGTTTAAATAAGCCCGCCAAATCCGCCCCGATCAAACCTGTCTGATAGGTCCGTTCATCGACCAGCGAAAGGTTGGATATCATCGGTTGGTTGAGAAGAGGAATCTTCCGTATTCTGTCTAATCTCTGCGCAATCTGTTCCAGAGCTTCATCGCTTGCCATCCAATTCAATTTATCAAAAGCTTCTAAATTTAATGGAAGGCTGTAACTCCGTAACGTCTTCTCCCGTTCAACATTATAAAACTGCTCAAAGTAGGACATCATCAATTCCCGCAGGTTACAATAAACTGGTTCCCGAAACCGCAATCCGACAAAATTCGATTTGGCCACTGCACCCCAGTGGCCATTCCGTTTGAATAATGCCAGAAGGTGATCGTCATCTCTCTTGTTTGGGACCATTTCTAAAATAAGGGGGGGATGCCCCAGGTGCCGCAAGGCTGCTGCTGCAAATAGAGCCCCGTCAAAACAGTGTGCAACCATTTCCCTAAGGACACGCACAGGGCAACGATATGCATGCTCGGTGCTGTAGGGAATCTCATCCAGAAATGCCTGAATTCGGGTGGGGGTGGTGAGGGTTTCAAAAAATTGTCGTTCGGATTGGTTCAGGCGTTGTTTAAAAAGGAAAAGGGCTGACATT
>VGSD01000328.1 GCA_016875155.1 Deltaproteobacteria bacterium
TTTATCAAGGACACCCTATTTCCCTTATATCCCCTTGGGAAAGAATAACGGTCAAAGAGGCGTTTCAACACTACGCGAAGATTTCGGTGGGGGAGGCTCTCAAGCAGGACCTTTTTGATGAGGTCATGGTTCGGGATATCGAGTCTAGGCTCGGAATTAAAAAACCTACTTTTCTTTATGATTATCCTTCTGAACGTAGGTCTTTGGCGCGCTTGAAAAAGGAAGACCCAACCGTTGCAGAACGTTTTGAACTCTATCTGGGAGGTCTTGAGATAGCCAATGCGTTTTCCGAATTGACTGATCCGGAAGAGCAACGGAAAGTCTTCCAATCGGAGATGGAGACGCGCCGGTTGCTGGGGAAAGAGATTTATCCAATGCCTGAAAAGTTTTTGACCGAATTAGAGCAGATGGAGCCTTCTGCGGGAATCGCTCTGGGAGTCGACCGGTTGGTGATGGTGTTATTGAATGCAAAAGCGATCGATGAGGTAGTGGCCTTTACTCCTGAAGAGCTTTAGCCCCTCCTCTTTTTCCTCATCGCCCACTGCCAGATTAAGGAACCGTGTGATTTCTTCTTATTGCCTGTTCCTTATTTTTGTGTTATTTCCGGTTCATCACTTAGATCAGAGCAAGTTTTTCTTCTTTTAATTTAAGCAAGCAAATATTTTATTTGAGAAAAGGAGGTCCCATGAAGGTAATCAAAGTGAACGAAGTAAAAAAAGAGCCAAACGTAGCCCCGTTATTTACCGGTCCGGTCACCATGCAGACATATATCGACACGGACTTGAGTCATAGGTTCATGATAAGGCAGGTGAACTTCGGAAAGGGAGTAAGGAACAAGTTTCATAGCCACACCATTGAACAGGTGCTTATTGTTACAAAAGGCAAAGGTATTGTGGCTACGAGTAGAAAGAGGATAACCGTCGTCCCCGGTGATATCATTTTTATCCCGGCAGGGGAGAAACACTGGCACGGAGCTGCCAAGGGGGCTACCTTCTCCCACCTCTACGTGATGTCGCCTGATAGTAAAACGACAAAGCTTGAGAAATAGTGTTTACTCTTAGAGGATCCAGGTGTTCGAGCTGGGTGCTGATAAACTTTTGCGGAAATAACTCTTGCTGGCACCATAGCGGTTTATTTTATCTATCTTCTATTCAAAAGAGCCACGATTCTTTTATTCTTCTACAACTTCATTAAGTCTCCCCGCACAATTTTCAAGAAACTAAAACTCCGGCTATTCATCCGTATCCGGGTATTCAACGACCTCGCCGAGGTAATTTCGAAGATAGAAGATATTCCCCTGTCTTTTCACATCATCAGGAAGAAAGGGGACCTTTCCTTTTCCTCCAGGCAGGTCAATGACATAAGAAGGAGTAGCCATGCCCGAGGTGTGCCCCCTTAATCCCGCCATGATATCTCGTCCTTTCTGAATAGGAGTGCGGAAATGACCTGTTCCTTTAACTAGGTCCACCTGGTGGATATAATAAGGACGAACCCTGATGCTCAGGAGTTTCTGCATCAGTTGTTTCATCACCTCCAGGTCGTCATTAACCCCTTTGAGTAGGACGGTCTGATTTCCGAGTGGAATACCTGCATCTGCCAACCGGGCGCAAGCCTTGGCTGATAGAGGGGTGATTTCTTTGGGATGGTTGAACTGGGTGTTCACATAGAGAGGATGATATTGCTTTAGCATTTGACTGAGATGTTGGGTGATGCGGTCTGGTAGTGTAACAGGGGCGCGGGTATGGAGCCTGATGATCTCGAGATGAGTAATTTTACGGAGTCTATTAAGGATCATTTCCAGTTCATCATCGGTTAGCAGCAGAGGGTCTCCGCCTGAGAGTATGACCTCCCGAATAGCAGGTCTCTCTTCGATATACTCAAGAGCTGTCTTCAGTGATTTTTGATTTATTAAACTTTCTTCAGCCATCCTGTTTTTTCTTGTGCAGAACCGGCACAGGGTTGGGCATGAGGAGGAGACCAGCAGGACAACACGGTCGGGGTAGCGGTGGATGAGTCCCGGTGCAAAGGTAAGGTTTCCTTCGTTGAGAGGATCAATCGAGAGATTGTCCTGCATCAGTTCACGTTGGTCAGGGATACACTGTCGCCCTATGGGATCGTCTCTTTCCTGAATAAGGTTTAAATAGTAGTGGGTGATCCGTAGAGGGTAGCGGACGATGACGGGTCGAAGCGATTCGATGTCGATCGGGAAAAAACGGGCCAACTCATCGAGAGAGGTAATGCTTTCGGAAAGTGTTCTTTGCCATTGTTCCATGGGATCAATATTGTCTATTGAATTTTACCTTTTTCATGGATAGAATGCAAAAATCGAGCAACAGGGCATGGAATATGGTATGATGTCTACCAATGTTAATAGAATCTGAGATATGAGATAGCCTATGAACATCTGGGGGAAAAAGAGCAGAATCGTCGTCACCTGTGCCAAAGGCATTGTCCCTTATTTGAAGGAAGAGCTTCGTTTACTCGAATTTCCAATTCTCTCTGAGGGAATGGCGAGCGTCGAAATAGAAGGGACCATGGATGATGCTATGAGATTGAACCTGTTTATCAGGACAGGACATCGCATCCTCTTCTTCCTGGAGCGATTTAAGGCAAGACATCCGGATGAACTCTATCAAGTGGTTTCCCAGATGAAATGGGAGACATTGATCCCAGAAGATGGCTATCTTTGTGTCACCTCAACCGTGGATAACCCGACGATTAAAGATACGCGGTTTGCCAATGTTAAATGTAAAGATGCCATTGTAGACAGGATCAAAAAATCTTGTGGCAGGAGGCCGGATTCGGGTTCGGAAAGAGATCGAGCCGTGGTTCACCTCTTCTGGAAAGATGAAGCATGCTCTCTCTTTGTCGATACCTCCGGTCAGCCCCTTTCGAGAAGGGGGTATCGGAAGATCCCCCTGAAGGCACCCATGCAGGAGACGCTTGCTGCCGGGGTGATTTTAGCGACTGGCTGGAAAGGAAACAACCACTTTATCAATCCCATGTGCGGGAGCGGAACGCTTGCCATCGAGGCGGCTTTGATTGGTTTAGGAAGACCACCTGGATTGCTGAGAAGTCATTATGGTTTTATGTACCTGAAGGGATTTAATGAATCATCGTGGAACGAGATACGACGTAAGGCAAGGGCTACGGCAAGGGATTGGATGGATGGAAAGATTATTGCGACGGATATCAGCGCAGAGGCAATCCAGGGGGCAAAGAAGAATGCCCAGACCGCGGGAGTTGAAAGGTGGATTGATTTCGGCATCTGTCAATATGGAGAGACCCCTGTTCCCAATGGAGAGGGCGTTGTTATACTCAATCCCGAGTACGGGGAGCGGATGGGCGAGAGAGAAGCCTTGAGGGAGGTCTACAAAGGGATTGGGGACTTTTTTAAGAAGCGGTGCCAGGGGTATTGTGGCTACATCTTTACTGGCAATCTTGACTTGGCCAAACGGGTGGGATTGAGGACAAAGAGGAAGATTCTCTTCTACAACTCCAATATCGAGTGCCGACTGCTGGAGTATGATCTTTATGAGGGGAGTCAAAAAAAGTAGAGTTAGAGAGGACAATATCACATTGACGCAACCGTTTTTTTTGTATAAGATAATAGCCAAATAGCCGGACAATTTATTCTGGATAAATTGGGAAAATAATGTGAAAAAGAATCGGGAAAAAATACTGAAAATTCTAAAAGATAATCAAACCGCCATCAAGAGTTACGGAGTAAAACGGTTAGGTTTGTTTGGCTCCTGTGCACGAGGTGAATGTTCCGAAGGGAGCGACCTTGACTTCGTGGTTGAGTTTTATAAAAAATCATTCGATTCCTATATGGATTTGAAAGCGTTTTTAGAGGGTCTCTTTGAATGTCAGGTCGATCTGGTGCTTGCCGATACCATCAAACCAAGACTCCGTACAACCATCCTTGAAGAGGCGGTTCATGTCCCGGGACTATAAAGTCTATCTTGAAGATATTCTCGACGCCATTACAAAAATCCAATTATACACAGAGAGCCTTCCCAAGG
>VGSD01000329.1 GCA_016875155.1 Deltaproteobacteria bacterium
ACTTAGCGGTACGCCACAACGACGAAGGATGAGGGAAACGCAGCAGATGGTCATTTTTCAGCAACCTGTTAAACTTCGATAATATTATACTGCTCCTGGTGGAGGCCTGACTTGGCTTTAATCACGATCTTCTTTTTCAGCTTTCTCTCTAATTCCTCGACCCTCGCCCTTTCGTCTTCGTAGAGGAGGTCTGTCACATCCGGGTGGGCTTCAACCATGATGCTATGGCCCCCCAGTTCAGAGGCTGTTCTCTCGATTTCACGGAAAATATCATAACAGACCGTGGCTTTCGATTTAACATGACCTGCGCCATCGCAATAGGGACATGGTTCTCCGAGGACCCTGGAGATATTCTCCCTCGTCCGTTTCCGGGTCATCTCCACAAGCCCCAGTTCGGAGATCTTAAAGATGTTGGTCTTCTGCCGGTCCTTTTTGATGGCCTCCTCGAGGGCCTGATAGACCTTCTCCCTATCTCCCTCTCTCTCCATATCAATAAAATCAATAATGATGATCCCTCCGATATTTCGGATCCTCAACTGGTAGGCGATCTCCTTGGCCGCTTCCAGATTCGTCTTCAATATCGTATCAGCGAGATTCCTCTTGCCCACATACCTGCCAGTATTGACATCGATGGCTACCATGGCTTCGCTGATATCAATGACAATATAGCCTCCTGATTTAAGCCAGACCTTCCTCCCCAGGATCTTGTCGATCTCCATCTCAATACGGTAGGCATCAAAAATCGGCTCTCTCTCCTCGTAAAGGAGAATTTCGTATTTTTGTTTGGGCATATAGGTATTGATGAAGGAGACGATATTGTCATACTCTTCTTTCGAATCAATGATGATCCTGTTGATCTGCGGAGAGAGGAGATCTCGGATCATGCGGAGGATCAAAGTCAAATCGCCGTGGATGAGAGAGGGAACAGAGGCATTTTCCTTCTTCCTCTGGATGTTACCCCAGATCTGGAGAAGAAATTCCATATCATTTCGAATCTCATCGGATTCCGCTCCCTCGCTCGCTGTGCGGACAATGATGCCACCCGAAGGGGGTTTGATAGACTGGGCAATCTCACGCAATCTCCTTCGTTCCTTCTCGTCCCTGATTCTGCGAGAGACACCCACATGGTCCACCGTGGGCATGAAGACAAGGTGACGACCCGGTAGCGTAATATGGGAAGTGATCCGGGTGCCCTTGGTGCCAATGGGTTCTTTAGCAACCTGAACCAGAACTTCCTGGCCTTCAAAGAGAAGATCTTGGATCTGTGACGGTACACTGAGATAATTGTTCATTTCCATGCCCATGCCAAAAAATCCCATTTCCTCGTACTCTTCCATCCCTCCATAAACGTCTGCGACATAGAGAAAAGCGGCTTTCTCCAGCCCGATATCAACGAAAGCGGCTTGCATCCCTGGCAAGACCTTGACCACTTTCCCCTTATAGATATTTCCAATGATGCCACGATCCCTGGTGCGTTCGATGTGGAGCTCTGCAAGGACCCGATCTTCCAAAAGGGCGATCCTTGTCTCCTGGGGCGTCACATTGATTACAAGTTCGTTGGCCATAAGGGGCTCCTTTTAAGTCGCAAATCCGAATTTCGAATTTATTCTACCTTGATGATTCTACATTGAGCAAGTGCTTCCCCCCCAAGTCCCAGCAGGGCTTCCAGTGCTTCAAGAGGTTTTGCTGTCTTTCCGCCAAGACTCCGGAGGACAAGTTCTAACTCCAAGCCTGCGCTGTCCCCTGATTCTCCGGTTTTTTCCTTCACCCCGTTAGAAATTGCGGTAGAGTTGGATGCCTCGCTCGGTTTCGAGTCGAAATGACTTGAATTTCTAACGGCGTAGATCTCAGCCCTCTCAATCAGAGGAAGGAGGTCGATCCTCCTCTTTTTTTCTTTCCTTTCCTGGAGAATGAAGAGCTCTCCTTTCTCCAGCGCCTTTTTCAGTCTTGATTGAGCCTCTTCTTTTGAGAGGAGATGGTCCAGAGAAATCCGATAGACCGCCCGTTGTGGGTCAGAGGATGATGGAAAGGAAAAGAGAACTTCACTTGCCTCTATGATTTCTATTCCCTCCGGAAGGGTTTGATTGAGCCTTTTTACCAATTCCGTTGAGGAAATCCTACTCTCCAGTTCAATGTCAACGATCTCTCTCAGGCTTTCCACCCCTACCGGAAGCGCTTTCTCAAAGATGATTCTCGGCATCGGATGAAATCCCTCGGAATGATGCAGAGGAAGACCAGCCCTCTTTGCCGACCGGTAGAAAAGATGCGCCAGTTCGAGGTGACTGATGAACCGGACCTCCCCTTTCTTAACAAAGGTTAACCGGAATTTCATCCCGAGGCTCTTCCTTCGAATCTCGCTTCGCTCCCCTTTTTTCGATGAATCCATCTGTAAGGGGCGCCCTTCTCTCACGGTGATCTCTTTACCGTCACAGAGGCTGCAGCGATGACAATCCCCGGCTTTGCAGGAAGGAGTGATCTCCTCCTTCAAGCTTCTCTGATGCTCCTTCCATAAGAAATCGGATCCTATTCCTGTTTCGATGAAAGACCAGGGGAGGGTTTCTTCAAAATTCTTTTTCCGGGTATAGAACGCCATCTCGAACCCAGCTTTCTCAAAGGCATGCTCCCAGAGATCATAGCGAAACTGATCACTCCAGCCATCGAACCGACATCCCAGTCGATGGGCCTCAACCAGTGCGCTTGATAACCTTCTGTCTCCCATTGAGAAGACCCCTTCGAGAAAACTGAGATGAGGATCCTGCCATTTGAGACGGATCTTTTTCCCTTTTACTTGTTCCTTTAAAAATTGAAGTTTCTCCTTCATCACTTCAAGAGAGATTTGTGGTTCCCATTGAAAAGGGGTGTGAGGCTTGGGCACAAAGGTGGAGACGCTTGCGCTGATCTGAGGATGGATTTTCTGACGTTCTCCAAGAGAGGAGATCCTTCTGGAGAGGTCAATGATACCTCTTAAGTCCTCCTCCCTCTCGGTGGGAAGACCGATCATAAAGTAGAGTTTGAGATTCTTCCAGCCCATAGAGAAAAGTTCTCTCGCCCCCTGAAAGAGGATGGCTTCATCCAACTCCTTATTGATCACCTTTCGGAGCCTTTCTGTTGCGGCTTCAGGGGCAATGGTGAAACCTGTTTTTCGGACCCGTTTCACTTCGCCTGCGAGTTGGCCAACAATGCTTTCGATCCTCAATGACGGAAATGAGACTGCCACCTGCTTTGACTCGAATCGGTCCATTAGATTCGAAAGGAGGGACTTGATGGAGGAATAGTCTCCTGCGCTGAGGGAGAGTAACGAGATCTCCTCATAGCCTGTCTGTTTCAATGCCACATTAAGGATCTCATGAATTGTTTCCGGATCTCTCTCCCGATAAGGCCGGTAGATGAACCCTGCCTCACAAAAACGGCACCCCCTTTTACACCCTCTTGCGACCTCCACATTGAGGCGATCGTGAACGACCCTCATAAAGGGAACGATGGGGCATGTGGGAAAAGGGGCGCGGTTGATGTCAGAGACGAGTCGCTTCCGTATTTTTTCCCCTTGATGAAGGCTGGGAACATAGATGCCATCGAGCTTGGAGAGCGATTTTAAGAGAACATCCTTTTTCCCATGGGATTCTTTCCACTGAATCGCCAGATCGCAAATCTCAAGGACCACCTCTTCTCCATCTCCAATGACAATGGCATCAAAGAAATCAGCCACAGGTTCTGGATTGAAGGCGGTCGGTCCTCCGGCAATAATAAGTGGAAATCGATCATCCCTGTCCTTTGAAAAGAAAGGGATGCCAGAAAGATCGAGCATATTGAGGACATTGGTGAAGCTGAGCTCGTACTGCAGAGAGAAACCAAGGATATCGAATTGACTCAGAGGTGTGGACGATTCAAGAGAGGAAAGGGGTATTCCTTTCTCCCTCAGAACCTTCTCCATATCAATCCATGGAGTAAAAACCCTTTCGCAGGACACTCCGTTCTTTGAGTTAAGGATATGATAAAGGATTTGGATGCCGAGGTGGGACATCC
>VGSD01000330.1 GCA_016875155.1 Deltaproteobacteria bacterium
GAGTGTTACTAAGGAGTCCATAATTGACAAGACATAGCGTCATTCCCGCGAAGGCAGAGATTTTAATGGTACAATTTATTTTACATTCAAGCCCAATTTTCGATTTCTACTTGAACCGGAAATCGAGTTTAAAATCATAAACCCAGGGGATCGTTGGTTTGATCCCCTCTGAACAGAGTTTCTCGGACATGTTTTCATAGTGCATTTTCATCAGATCAGGATTAGGCACATTATAATAGGTTATCACAATGGTATCATGTTGCACACGGATGTCGCCCTCTAATCCTCTGAAAAAATCTTTGGCCAGATGGGGGGCATCCCATTGATTTATAGGAGGTCCGAGTCGTTGTCGCATCATGAAGCAGGCTACCTGAGCGATCAGGGCCATCGTCATCTGCCCATAGCGGATGTTCAAATTCATGGTTCCTGCACGATGCCACCCCAGAGCCTCGTCGTTCTTAAAAAACTCCTCAATGTGCCATCGTTCAGGGTAATGGACCGAAAGGTCTTCCACTTCATCTCGATCACGGGTACAGAGAAAGGCCTTAAAATCGTAGTCTTGGGGGCGTTCGCCGTTACGTTGAATAAATTGGTAATAGGGGCCATCCTGACTCCTGACCATCGAGTAAGGTTGTTTCGCAGTAGCATACCCTGCCCAATGTCGGTGAAAGGCTTCACTGGACAGAGTATGAATCGATCGAAGTACAGACGCATTGTAGGGCATCGGGACTAACAGATCAAAGGGAGACTGGGAAGAAACCCATTGAAAAAGCTCTCGACTGTAATGTTCGTTGTCCGCCAGCGCAAGGGGCTTCTCCCCATTGAGCTTGAGGATCGAGGCGGCCAAGGTGAGAAGTTCGGGGGTGGCTTGGGTGACGGTCCGGGCAGAAGAGGCGGTGGTAAAACAAAGAGGCTGTTGGGTGTTTGCGTCCAGAGCGAAGAAGGTTTGTGCCACTTTGGCTGGGCTTGACTCTTTATCCTTTTGACGCCGGACCATCTGTCTTTTGGAGCACGATTTCATACGATGAGGATCAAGGATGATGGTTTTTCCCTTAAAGTGGCCAAAGGTTTGTCGCACCTTGCCAAGGGCAACCTGCAACCGCTCTGCCTCTGCCACGCCATGGCTATCTAACAAATGGTGGATGGCTGGGTCGGTCGCAATAAAGGGTAACCCGTTGGCCAATTCAAAACCCCTTTGGCTGAGGCTTCGTTTCATCCGAATGCCATTGACGCATAAGGCGCTTTCATTGATTAACTGCATCGCCAACCGGGGTTCGACCCGTTCATCCGGCATTCCGCTCCAGGCCTTGAGCAAATCCCATGTTCCCAGCCGCAGATGTTCGGGAACCAAGAGCCAGATGCCAACCTGGGTTCCGGAAACCTTCTGGGCCAGGAGCTGCCGCACACCCCGTTCCAGATCAGAGGGGTCGCTTAACTCCAGACGGACCTTTTCTTTGGTCCGATGGGTTTCGATCTCGATCGGTGCGTTTCCGGGCCGACAAAGATGGAGTTTTTTTTTGAAGGCCATATCCCGAAATAACCCTTTCAACGCTTCGGATAGCAATAGGGTATCCATTCTGGTTCAGTTTTTGCGCAATGACTTCGGGCGTCATTGCTGGATCAAGAAACCGATACCGTATGATTTGGCGAACCACCTCATCGGTTCTGCGGTAGTTGCCTTTGGGGCCTGGTTTGAGGCTTTTCAATCCCGCAGCGCCTTGATCCATAAACTGACTCAAGATTTGGTAGTAACGCTGTCGCGTATAGCCAAACTTTTGTGCAGCTTGGGCAGGACCAAGCCCTTCACAATGGCCCTCGAAGAGCATGGCCAGCTTAAGCGTGATTTCATCATCTTCCCTGACGGGAAGAGACCCTTCGGGGCCACAGAGAGACGGTACGCCTTCATGGATCTCGATCATAGGCTATCCCCTCCTCAATACGAGATGAGATTATCCGTTGGGATAATCTGATAAGAGGATAGCATAGGAGCGCCATAATGTCAAATTAATTATGGCGAAAATATATTGAAACTGACTGTCTTTTACCCGTAGATTATGCTAAAAAAGCTCATAAAGCGTAGAAGCTACTGCATCATAAAAAAATAGGGTTAAGTCAGTACCGCCATATTTAATTTGACATAAACAAAGCCGAATCCTAAGGACGTCTAATTCCGTAGCTTGTGTATTTAACGATATCGGCTCCAAATGTAAAATGATGTACCGCTTTAAAATCTCTGCGAAGGCGGGAATCCAGGAGAAAAGACTGGATTCCTGGTCAAGCCAGGAATGACAAAGCGAGGCGAGTGTCTATACAATTAGCTTGAAAATAGCACCCAAAATACTTCTTCTCCCCTCTGAGGGAGAGGATTGAGGTGAGGGGGGACCCTCGTGAATCACCCTCACCCACACCCTCTCCCATCATGGGAGAGGGAAAACCCGCTTAATTTTCATCGTTCGAGGGTGTCCTCTGGGCATGTAGTATTATGGACTGATTATGTAGAAAATAGCTCCGCTAATGTTTATGCAGCCTTGGCAAGAGGCTCAAGGATGACCTTGAAGCCGAGGCTTTCCAGGCGCCTCACGTGGTGGCGCTGAACGTGAGCCGCGTTAACTTTGTTAAAATGATCGGATCCCAATTCCCGGTAGGATCCCTGATCTTTAAGCATATGGTAAATAATCACAAGGAGCCTATGAGCTACCGCCACAATAGCCTTCTTCTTCCCTCGGCGAACCACCAGCCGGTGATAAAGAGCGGACAAATAGGATCCTTTCTTTCGAGTGGCTGCCCAAGCGGCTTCGATGAGATATCGGCGCAGCCATCGGTCTCCCTTTCGAGTCTTCCCGCTTTTGCGTTTTCCGGCACTCTCATTGTTTCCAGGACAAAGTCCCGCCCAAGAGGCCGCATGCCCATCGGTGGAAAAATAGCTCATATCTACCCCCATCTCGGACAACACTCCCTCGGCCACTCGCTGGTTAATCCCGGGAACAAGGTCCATCACTTCGACCGTCTTGGAAAAAGGGAGGATGCGGCAGCTCACCTCCTGGCTAATCCGTTCAATGGCCTCGTCCAAAAAGTCAATATGGGTGAGGATTTCACCCACCATGAACCGATGGTGAGGTCGGAACCTTCCCTCCAGGGCTTTCCTCAGTTCAGGCAACTTCTTGCGCAACCGCCCTTTCGCCAGTTCCGACAATACCTGGGGATCCGTGCTCCCCGCTGTCAGGGCCTCCAGCATGGCCCTTCCGGAAGCCCCCATCACGTCGTTCGCCACGGAAGAAAGCTTGATATTGGCTGCTTCCAGAAACTTTTGAAGCCGATTCACTTCCCGAACCCGCTCATCGGTCAACGACTTTCGATACCGCGTGAGGTCTCGAAGATCCCGAATCGGCTCTGGAGGAATAAAGCTCCCTCTGAGCAATCCATGGGAAAGCAGATCCGCAATCCACTCACAATCCTTCACATCGGTCTTTCGCCCGGGCACCGTCTTGATGTGGGCCGCATTCACCAACAACACTGTAAAATCCTCCTCCAAAAGGTTGAACACCGGCCTCCAGTAGATCCCTGTGCTTTCCATCGCCACATGGGTTACCTGGTGGGCCTTCAGCCAGTCATGGAGAACCACCAGATCCAACGTCATCGTCAGAAAAGTCCGAACCTCTTTGTGGACTTTGCCCCCTTCGCGAATCATGAGGCAAGCCACCACACTCTCTTTGTGAACATCCAAACCACAACAACGCTTGTTAATCACTTCCATCTCTTGGCCCCCTTGTCTGTTATCTCCAGGGGATATCCTTCATACAAAGAGTTTATGTGGCGTGCTCATCGCCCGAGACGATGGCAACAGTTTGGGGTGCCTTGGGACATCCTGGTCACATTAGTAACGGGCTCGATGGCACCAAATCAGAACGACCTTCTGCCGTGGAGACAACTTCGAAACTATAATACAATCATTTTCATGGTTCGAGGGTGCCCTCCGGGTATGGGACATTAGTATCCTCAAGGGATCGATACGCG
>VGSD01000331.1 GCA_016875155.1 Deltaproteobacteria bacterium
CCAACATGGCTCCCAAACCAAGCGCCAGCCAGAGAATCTGTTTCAGATAGAGGGGGGTGCCAAGGGTCTCCTCGCCTGAGGTGACACTATAAAGATTGAGAATTCCAATCGAGGCAATGAGGAGAACCATTCCTAACAAAGCCCAGTCAAAATGAATAAAGAGGCGTCGATCAATCATAGACGTCATCCTCTGAAGTCTCTTCTGCTTTAACCGGTGCAGAAGCCTCAAGATCGAAATATTTTCCGATCACTTTTTTGGCGATGGGAGCAGCAGCTGCACCGCCGTATCCTCCGTGTTCAACAAGGATGGCAACCGCAATCTGGGGATTTTCAAAAGGGGCGTAGGCCGCAAACCAGGCATGATCCCGGAATTTCAGAGGCATCCGGTTCATGTCTCCTTTCTTAAAGTCGGCTGCCATTCGAATCACCTGGGCCGTACCCGTCTTTCCCGCCACCTTCACCTCCTTTAATGCGGCGGCTCCACCGGTTCCGCCCGGCTCATTAACTGCCCCCCTCAGCGCCTCCTGAATCAAATGGAACGTCTTTTCGGAGATGTCAGCCCTACCTGTCTCCTCAGGAAGATATTCCTTCAATTTTCCCCCATAGATATTCTCCACCCGATCCACGACCTGAGGGAGCAATCGCTTGCCTCCATTGGCCACCGCCGAGATGAGTGTCAGGATCTGAATAGGGGTCGCATTCAGATATCCCTGGCCTACGGCAAACGAGAGGGTTTCGCCGCTATACCAGGAGACTCCAAATCGTTTCTTCTTCCAGGAAGTCGAAGGAACGATTCCTGATTTTTCGTGTGGAAGGGAAATCCCTGTCTTTCTGCCCAGGCCGAGTTCGCTGGCATAATGGGCAATGGCATCCACCCCGACTTTCAAACCCACCTGATAGAAGTAAGTATCACACGATTCCGCGATCGCCCTGTGAAGGCTGATGGTCCCATGTCCTTTCTCCTTCCAGCACCGGAAATCCCTGTTTCCGTAATGGAAGAAACCGGTACAGATCATCTGAGTTTGGGGGGTGATGGCCTCGGTTTCAAGGCCGGCGATCGCGGTGACGATTTTAAATACCGAGCCCGGTGGATACTGCCCCTGAAGCCCTTTGTTCTGGAGGGGATGGAATGGATGCTCGATCAATGCCTTCCACTCTTCGGAAGTGATGTTTCTTGCAAAGACAGAAGGATCAAACGATGGCTTGCTCACCATGGCCAGGATGCGCCCTGTTTTAATTTCCATGGCAATGAGAGCTCCGTTCTTGTCTTGATAGGCTTCTTCAGCCACCTTCTGCAGATCATAGTCAATCGTTAGAAAGACATTATTCCCTGGAAAAGAATCAACACTCCGGAGGGGTTTGATCTCCCTTCCAACAGCATCCACTTCAATCTGACGGCCTCCGTCCGCCCCTTTCAGCTGCTCTTCCCACTCGTATTCCACCCCGTACTTTCCGATCATGGAACCCATTCGATAAGCCTTGTTCTTCGCCTGCTTCAGCTCATTTTCGTCCACCTCACCGATGTAACCGATGAGATGGGAGGCAAGCAGGCCATATTGATAGGCTCTTCTGGGTCTGACATCGACCAGGATCCCGGGAAGATGAATCCGGTTTGACTCAAGCAGGACAAGCTTGTCCCAGTCAATATCCGATTTCAGCTTAATTGGTCTGAAGGCAGGCCGCTGTTTGGGGCCCTTCATCTTCTCGCCGATATCTTCCAGAGGGAGGTTGAGGATTTCACCGACCTTCTCCAATGTTTCCGGATTTTTACGGATGTCTTCCGGCACAAGAAAAACTTCAAAGGAAGGCCGATTGTGAGCCAGGATCCGTCCCCCCCGGTCCAACAACATTCCTCGGTCAGCGACCATTTCGCGAATCCGGATTCGATTATTTTCCGATAACTGCCGAAGGTCGCTTCCCCGGATCACCTGGAGGTACCAGAGATAAACAAAGAGGAGAAGAAAAGCCGCACCAACAAAGAACTTAAGGTATCGATACCTCTCTTTGAAATCCTCCATTCTCTGGGTGTTGAGCTCCATCATGTCTTACCCCGTACCCCCAGCCCGGTCCCGGGCTGAGCATATAACAGAGAATAGCCTTTTTTAAAAATGGAAAAAAGAACCGGAGCAAGGAGAGCGGTGCTAAAAGCTTGAGGAAGGAAACCGGTAAAGAAAAGAGGATAGGGAGGTTGGAGGGGCTCGGGATGAAAAGCTTTGATGAGGATCAGAATGACAATCCCCTCCCCTAATGTGAAGAGAAAGACAAAAAGAGACCTGAGGAAATAACTTTCCAGATAGATCCGGTCCTTAAAGAGCTGTGCGCTAAAAAAGAGAAGGGGTCTCGAAAAAGCATAGAGGCCAAAGCTATTTCCCGAGAAGAGGTCTATTACATAGCCCAGGAAAAAGACCAAAATCCCACCTGAGAGAGGGGAAAAGGAAAGACCCAGAAAGAGGGTAAAAATCAGAACAAGGTCCGGCTTGACCCTCTGGATCGGAAATGAGGCAAATAAGGTTGTTTGAAGGATTAAAAAAAGAATTCCTAAAAAAAGAGGAATAAAGGTTCGTCTCATTTGTTATTTTTAGTCCTCTTGTTTCTTTTTTTGACTATCTCCAAACTCCGAACTCCCGACTCCGAACTTATTTTCCTTTCCTCCCCTTCTTACCCTTCTCCTCAGTGGGTTGAGAGGAGAGTTCCTTTGTGATCTCCTTGATGATGAGGACTTCTTCTAGCCTTGTGAAATCAACACTTGGCACCAGCTCGGCATATTGAAAAATGCCATGACCTTTCTTGTCCACCTTCCTGATCTCTCCAATCATCAACCCCTTGGGAAAATATCCGCTGAGTCCGGAGGTAACCACCCGATCACCTACAACCACATCTTCCGCCCGTAGAAGGTACTTTAACTGACACCGGTTCTCACCCCCTCCCTCAACAATCGCTTTCGCACGGGTTCTCTGGATAATCGAGTCAATGGCACTGTTGTAATCGGTGGCAAGAAGGACGACCGCATGGGAAGGAGCAGTCTTAAGAATCTGGCCAATCACTCCCTCTGGAGAAATAACCGCCATCCCTTTCCGGATCCCGTCTTTCTCCCCTTTATTGATCGTGACGCTTTTGAACCACGACGAGGGATCCCGGCCAACCACCTCCGCAGCAATGACCGTTGATGAAAGTGTCTCCCGAAATTCGAGCAGTTTCCGGAGACGCTCTTGGGCCAAAACCATCTCCTTCATCTGGTCATTCTCTCTCTGGAGATCAGCCATCCTTTTTTTGAGCCTTTCATTCTCCCTGTGAAGATGGACCAAGAAGAAATACTCCTGAAAAACTCCTTTCACCTTCTTGATGACATAGGAAGCCCCCTTCTGAAAAGGTGAACAGACCTCCATGAAGAGTCCGTCAAAAAAGTCCACTCCCTTTCGTTCTTTAACCCTCAACGACATTAGGATTAAGGCAGATAACAGAAGGAGGATGATGATGGTTGGCAGGGTATATCTTCTATGGAGGAGGTTTCTTATCCTCATCAAACTTTAATAAGAGAGCCCCAAAAAGCTGTTTTAATTTATCTTGATTACAGAGATTTTCAAAAAAGATTACAAAGATTTTGTTTATTGAATATCTTTTAAATCTCTGGAATCATCTCCTAATCTGTGTAATCAGAGTTTTTATCTTAAAAAATCTCAGTACTGGAACGTGACGCTTCGAAGCAGGTTTTCGTTGTCGAGAACCTTCCCCGCCCCTAACACAATGGCGGACAGCGGATCATCCGGAATCGTAATCGGCAGTCCTGTCACCTCGCGCAGAAGGACATCGAGATTTTTCAGAAGCGCTCCCCCGCCCACCAGGACAATGCCTTTGTCTGCTATATCCGCAGCCAATTCTGGCGGCGTCTCTTCAAGGGTGATCCGCACGGTATCGATGATCATATTGATCGATTCGGCGAGAGCCTCGCGGACCTCCTCGCTATTGATCTCGAGCGTCTTGGGAATGCCTGTCACCAGGTCCCTTCCCT
>VGSD01000332.1 GCA_016875155.1 Deltaproteobacteria bacterium
ATCCTCTCGTAAGGCAATCATGTATCGGCCGATCTTCGATCGCTCCATGAGCCGAACCACGATCAGAGAGAAGATCACATAGCCGAGGGCGATATAATAATAAGGAACATTCTCCTTGAACTGAAAGTTGGCAAAGGAAAACTGGGGAGTGATGAATAGTCCCTGGAATGAACCAAAAACTTTCAAATGGAGGATGATCAATCTGCCGATTTCAGCAAAAGAGATCGTGAGGAGAACAAAGTAGACGCCCTTGAGACCAAAACGGAATCCAAAATATCCAATGACCAATCCAATCATTCCCGCCGCAATCCCTCCGATCCACATTCCAATCCAGGGGCTTATTCCTAAGGTGAGCGTCAAAAGAAACGTCATGTAAGCCCCTATCCCTACATAAAGGGAATGGCCCAAAGAGATCATTCCGGTGTATCCGGTCAGGATGTTCCAAGACTGGCCGAGATAGGCGTAAAAGAAGATCATAATGAAAATACCTAACTCATAGGAGCCCAAAAACTTAGGCAGCGCAAGAAGAATGAGTAATCCAATGATGAGGAGGATATACAATCTTCTCATCCTTTCTTCCCTCCGAATAATCCCTGTGGCCTCAATATCATAATGACGATGAGGATGAAGAAACTGACGACCTGTTTCATGGTATTAGGGAAATCAAGATCCAAGCCGATCCCATGGAAAATATTTGTGATCAGTTCGGGTCCGATGGATTCGGCTACTCCAATAATGAATCCACCTACCATTGCGCCGGTCAGGCTTCCCATTCCGCCTAAAATGACAATGATAAAAGAGATCAGGGTAAAAGGGGCTCCGATATAAGGAGAAAGAGGCATGATCGGAACGAGCAGACCTCCTGCACTGCCCACACAAGCCGTTCCGATTCCAAAACAAACAGCATACACTTTATTTACATTGGTGCCCACCAAAAAGGCTCCCAAACGATTATCCGCCGCAGCCCGGATCGATTTTCCCATATCGGTTTTCTTAAGAAAGACAAGGACAAGAATAGTAATAATGATGGCTATCGAGAAAGCCATCAGGCGTGGTGTATCAACAGTAAGAAACCCTAAGGAGATCGAACTAAGAGCAAACCGGCTCTGCGGGCTGATATAATCAGGACCCCAGATGAGCCTTGCGCTATTCTCAAAGACCATGGCCATCCCTACCAGGGGAAGCACCTGCATGGCTTCGGGGAAGTCAAGAATGCGATTGACGATCGTTCTCTGAAGGAGATAACCGAGGATGAATAGAATGACTGCGCTTACTAAAAAAGAGAAGAAAGGGTCCACTCCAGTCCAGACGAGAAGGGTGTAGGCGACATACATGCCCCAGACCATCATCTCGCCATGGGCGAAATTGATGACCCTCATCACGCCAAAAATGAGGGAGAGGCCTAAAGCGATCAAGCTATAGACCCCTCCCAGAAGAAATCCACTGAGAGCAAGTTGAAGAAGGAGATTGAGGTTCATCTCACCTTTTTACATTCCCCGCTCCCAGAGTTGTTTCGGCATGGGATGGATATACTTGGCCTCAGCCGCCTTATCAGGTAGTACCACCTTGAGTGACTGTCCGATAATCTGGATCATGGCTGTATCGGCATTGACATTATCTCCTCTTTCGTCGAAGGCCACTGCCAGCCCAACCATCAGATCCTGTTTGAGATAAGTCTTCTTCAGAGCGGCGACAATTTCGTCCGGTTTGGTTGACTTCGCTCTCTCCAGCGCATCGGCAATAACCAACACGCCTAAGTAAGCATATCCTGTATTGGTGTCAATATATTTCCCGGGAAATTTTTTCGCAAAAGCGGCATTGACTTCCTTATACATCTTTCCGATCGGATTATACCATGGCACATTATCCATGACAAAGTCAGAAAGGGCTTTCATATCCCGAATAAATTCCGGTTCATACCATCCTGGACTCCCTGGACTGATGATCCCCTGGAGTTCCACTCTCTGCTTATAAAGCTCTCGAATCATCAATTTCGCATCACCTGGCCTTGCAACGGGAAAGAGAATATCCGGTTTCAGAGCCTTAATTTTGGAGATCTCCGCAGATAGATCCTGAATGCCGAGAGGATATTCGATATGTCCCAGTACTTCGATGGGAAACTTCTTATCTTTTAAGGCTTTGAGGAAAGTTGCACCTTGGACCCGGCCGAAAAGGTCTCCAGTATTGGTCACCACTCCCCTGATCTTGCTGATATTCTTCTCCTTCATGATCTGGCTCATGTAAAAGAGCATTGAATCGGCAAACTTGGTTGTTGTTACGAAGACCCTGAAGGTATGTTTAAAACCTTTCCGTGTGATATCGTCTGCGGCTGCGACATCCATAACGAAAGGCACCCCTCTCTGTTCACACAGCGTTGCAATCGTCATTGCATTGCCACTGAGAAATGGGCCGACCAGACAGACGGCCCCTTCCTTGATCACCCTCTCCGCTTCTGTACGGGCAACCTCTTCTTTGGCCTCAGTATCTGCCAAGAGGAGCTTCAGTTTTGCCCCGCCCATTGACTTGATGCCGCCACGGGCATTGATGTCATCCACGGCCATCTGATTCGCTCTTCTCTGACCGATCCCGATATCCGAAATGACGCCTGTGACGGGCTGGATCGAAGCGATGGTAATCTCTTTAGGCTGGGCACGCAATAAAGTTGGCACTCCGGCGATTGCCGTGGTGGCTCCTACGGCTGCCGAATACTTAAGAAACGTTCTACGGTCCATCTTTTTCCTCATAAAAATCCTCCTTTCTATATGGTTAAAATATTGGTCTCCCCTTGATAAAAGATGTCTAATATATCCCAAAGTCTCTACGACTTGTCAAGCCTTGTTTCATCTTTCCCCTATCCCCCTTACTTCCTCTTCATTTGGGCTATAAGGTCTATGAAACCTACGGGGTGGTAACCTGTCATCCCTCCGTCTGCGATCACAGTCGTTCCATTGATATAACTCGACTCTTCCGAAGCCAAAAATAAGGCGACTTTCACAACCTCCTCTGGTTTCCCAAGTCGTTTCAGCGGAACCTGTTGAGTTAATCCTGAGACCAGAATCTCTTTGTTGAGAATGGGTGTATTCATCCCTCCTGCGATAAAGCCCGGGGCAATGGCATTGACGGTAACATGATACTTGCTCCACTCATAGGCGAGAACCCGGGTCAGCATCATCACCCCGGCCTTGCTGACAGAGTATGGAAGAAATCCCTGCTCACCGAGGAAACCGACCGCAGATGAAATGTTGATGATCTTCCCGCCGCCTTGTTCGATCATCTTCCTGCCCATGGCCTGGCAGCAGAGAAAAACCCCTTTTAAATTGGTATCCATCACCTGATCCCAGCCCTCCTCTTTAATCTTCTCTGCCTCGAGGATGAAAGGATTGACTCCTGCATTATTGACAAGGATATCAATCCTTCCAAATTCACCGATGGCCTCTTCCACCATCCTCGACACATCCTGAGATTGGGAGACATCGCCCGCAATAGCCATCGATTTCATCCCGAAGTTTTTTACCTCTTCTGCAACCGCCCTTGCCTTATCCAGATTTCGCCCGTGGACAATGACATCCGCCCCCTCTTTGGCAAAACCAACGGCAAACTCCTTCCCAACCCCTCTCGCCGACCCAGTGATCAGAACAACTTTTCCTCGAAATTTCATTTTTCACCCTCCAATCCAATGGTTTCGTAGGGAACGGTTTCAAACCGTTCCCTACCTGCCAACAATTATCTCCTTGTAATAATCCTTACTGTTTTTTCCACATCTGGATGTTTCCATGTTTTCTATATCCAGTTCCCATTTCAAAGGATTGTTCTGGGTATATTCTCTTATGCGGGACAACTCGTTCTCGCTGCGAATGACATGGTCATAAAATGACTTCTGCCATTGGAAATTATGGTTATTCTTAATCCCTTCATTTATTTTTCGTGACGAAAATGTTTTAAATCCACGAATCATCTCAGACAATCCATGGGTAGGGAACGGTTTCAAACCGTTCCCTACAGC
>VGSD01000333.1 GCA_016875155.1 Deltaproteobacteria bacterium
GCCCTGGTGAGACCTCCAGGCCATCATGCGGAAAGGGATAGGGCCATGGGGTTCTGCCTATTCAACAATGTGGCCATTGGTGCACAGTATGCCATTCAAACATTCTCTCTGGACAGGGTCTTGATTGTGGACTGGGATGTCCACCATGGAAACGGAACTCAGAACTCCTTCTATGAAGACCCACGTGTCCTCTACATCTCCACTCATCGTTACGGTTTCTTTTACCCCGGAACAGGTTCGTCCCAGGAGTTGGGCAAGGGAAAGGGATTGGGGTTTACGGTCAATGTTCCTCTTTCAACAGGAGCGGGCGATGCTGAATACGGAAACATCTTTGAGAAATTCATCAAGCCCATTGCCTTGGAATATCAACCCCAGTTGATTCTGGTCTCTGCAGGGTTTGATACCCATTACGATGATCCCTTAGGTGGGATGGAGGTGACAGAGAAAGGATTTGCAAGAATGACCCAGGTCCTGATGGAGGTCGCTCAGACGACCGCTCAGGGAAGGCTGGTCATCACTCTGGAGGGGGGGTATGACGTCTCTGGGCAGGGCCGGTCTGTGAAGGCGGTATTAAAGGAGCTGGCCCAGGTTTCTCCGCTCGATAAAAAAGATTTGCTACAAAAGGAAATCGCTGATTACCCCCGAATCGAACAATTTATCAATCAATTGAAAGAGATTCAAAAGCGACACTGGAAAACACTTTAGTGTAGTACATCCAACACTTCATTACATAAGTTCCAAAACCGTCATTCCCGTGGAAACGGGAATCCAGACTGAAAACACTGGATTCCCCCGCATCAAGTGCGGGGCAGGCTAAGTCAAGCCCGGAATGACAACAAGAGTAAAGAAACTTACAGCGATCTACTTTAGCCTTTTCCTGTCGTATTGACCATCTCCTTTAACTCTTTCCCGACCTTGAAAAAGGGAAGTTTTTTCGGGGGAACCTCAACAATCTCTCCTGTCTTTGGGTTGCGGCCTTTATAGCCACCATAATTGCGCACCATAAAACTGCCAAATCCCCTGATCTCGATCCGTTCCCCGTT
The DNA here is from genome assembly GCA_016875155.1 of Deltaproteobacteria bacterium. The sequence goes on from VGSD01000333.1 coordinate 1,044, forward strand.
CTGGAGGCTCTCCTTCATTCCATCGAAGAGAGTGTCAACGATCACCTTGGCAACCTTCTGTGTCACATTCGTCTGCTCTGAAACCTTATTGATCAGTTCCGCCTTGTTCATAACTCCTCCCTTCCCCCTTTCAGGGTTAAACGAAATGTTCCTGGATATATTGTACCCCATTTCTGCAATGGGTTGATGATTCGTAATTTTTAAAAAAAATGTTTGGCTCCGAACTCCTCACTCCTAACTCCTAACCTTTTTACGTACCTCTTCCACCAATTGCTCGAACTTCTTCTCAAAAACCACTCTGTTCTTATTCGTGGACCCTGCCACCACCATCTCCCTTCCACTGCTCGTGGGAACCTTAACCCAGACTCGCTGATGGGAGAAGAAAAAAGAGATGATCAGACCGATAATCATCAGGCTGCATCCGACCCACACGACCCAGACTCCAGGATCTTTCGTCACCTGCAGACCTGTATATTCTCTTTCGATGACCTCTTCGATACTGAGAACAAATTCATCGCCCCTCTGTTGATCGAATTGAGGATACTCTTTTAATAACCAAAAGGCGCGGGGCTCCTGATTGGGTCTGAATAGAACCACCTGAGCCCCTTCTCCAAAATTGTGTACTTGATGAGAATATTGTAATACCCGTAGAACGGCTGGCGAATTGGGAATGGGAACCGTTCCTCCCTCAGAAATCTTTAAGAGGGTTCTCTCTTTTCTATTCCTCCACTGAACACCGATTGCGAGATCGTGAATGGCCCCGTAACTCGATTGATAGAAGGTCAAACCTTTATAAGAAAGAGGATCATTGACCTTAATCGTCTTCTTCAAAATCTCTTTTCCATTCTCAAGAATCGTGAGGTCACTCATATACTCTTTCACATGTTTGTCGGGACCCTTAAGATCATAATAGGTGATCCTGAAATCGTCACATCGAACTAAAAACCCGATGGATTTTGTGACGTCCTGATCCTTGTCCCTCAAGGCGATATGATCCACTGCCTCGCCCTCCAGGATATTGACATACCCTCTGAAGCCAAAAGGGTGAGATCCTGCGATCCCTCCAATGAGGATCAAGATAATGCTAAGATGGGTGATGTAAGCTCCCAGCCTCGAAAATCTTCCCTTCTCAGAATAGAGGGTGACGGATGATTCCCCATCGATCCGCTGCGGGTCATTAAATCTTCTTTTTAGAAGCGACCGAATCTCTTCTTCCTTCATTCCGCTCGATTGGGAAAGGGATAATCGCTCCACATACGGAAGGGTTTTGAGCAGTGATTCTCCTAACTCTTTTGCACCGGATTCTCGAGAAATTTGTCTCCAGACTCCTGGAAACCTTTGCAGAGAACAGGCGATCAAATTGACTACCAGAAACAAGAGGATACCGCTAAACCACCACGACTTATACATGTTGAAAATGCCAAAGAACTCCAGAACATTATAGAGTCCAATGCCATATCGCTCGATATATTCCCCGCTTGGGGCATTCTGTTTGATCACCGTGCCGATAATGGAAATGATGGCGAGTAGAATGAGAAGAAAAATGGTAAGTTTTATAGAACGAAAAAAATCGAAGATGGTATCTAAAATCCCTTTTTCTTTATTGTTCACTGTAGCCTCTTAAATGTTTATAGTTTTCCCAAATGCATTCAAGCGTGTTTGCCCGAGGATGGGAGTGGTCTCGAATGCAGGCAAGTATTTGAAATTTTTAACATATACGGTCGCTTTCTGTCAAGAAAAAAGGGGTAATCCTTTTCAGGACTACCCCTTTTCGACTGAAAAACTTTTCAGCCTATTTCTTTGCTTTCACATGGCACTGGGTACAACCTGCGGGCCCGGTGGGTTTACCTGCCTTCTTTAGATCGTCATGACATGTCTTGCAGCTACCGTGATAAGCGTCTTTCGTGCCGAGGGTTTTTCCTTCGGCTTTGGCTTTGTGGCACTTCTTGCACCCCTGTGCTGCGGTGCCGGGTTTCTTTCCTTTTAATTCGTGGTGACATTTCTCACAGGAAATCTTATACGTTTCTGCATGCTTCTGGTGTGTGAATTTCACATCGCCATAGCCAACCTTAAACGTATAATCCTTTTCCTGAGCAAAAGCGCCACTGACCATGAGCAGGGAAAGAACAAAACCCGCCAGAATCCCGATGCTGATCAAACCTTTCTTCATCCTGTTTCACCCCCTTTCTTTTCAATTCATTAGACGCCGAAAGTCTAACAGATATTCACTATTTGTCAAGAAAATTTTTTAAAAATTTCCCCCGTCATGCTTAGCTTGAATCGGCCTTGGAGATTACAACCCCAGAAAGGCTTTTTTGACGATGTTCGATTCCAACAACTCTTTTCCGGTCCCCGCATGGATGGTCCGCCCGGTCTGCAGAACATATCCCCGGTCAGCCAATTCCAGGGCTTCTCGCACATTCTGCTCGACAAGAAGGATCGTATACCCCTCCTTTTTCAAGAGAGAGATGGTTTGAAAGAGTTCAGTCACCAGTTTGGGCATCAGCCCAAGAGAGGGTTCATCGAGCATGAGCAACTTGGGCCGGATCATCAGGCCTCGGCCGATGGCAAGCATCTGTTGCTCGCCTCCGCTCAGGGTCTCTCCTCTCTGCTGAAGCCGTTCTTTTAATCTCGGAAAAAGTCGATAAACATGAGTCAGATGCTCTCTAACTTCATCTTCAGAACTGGAGGTAAATGCCCCCAAAAGAAGGTTCTCCTCCACGGTTAATGGGCCGAAGATACGCCTTGACTCAGGCACATAGACCACGCCCAATTTCACAATCTTCGCGGTTTGCTCCAGGGTGATATCCTTACCGTTAAAGGAGATCCTTCCCGACACCGGACGGACTGTTCCAATGATGGCCTTCAGGGCGGTGCTTTTCCCGGCTCCATTTCCGCCCACAATGGCCACCAGTTCTCCCGGATTGACCTCAAAGGTCACCTCATGGAGG
>VGSD01000334.1 GCA_016875155.1 Deltaproteobacteria bacterium
GAATTTACCGCCATAAGCAGGCGATGGAGCAAGGTCAGGCTCTGCAGAAGAAACTTAGAGAAAGGGCAAAGGCCACTTTCCTCGAAGTCCTTGAATCAGAAGTGATGTCCCGTTTTATCCAGAAGATTGAAAAGAACGGAGGATGGGAAACCATCCTGGAGGGTCTGACGAAACGCGAGACCGATCCCTATTCCCTCGCAGAAAAGATGATGGCAGAAGAGCTAAAAGAACAATGAAAATTGTAAATTGCAAAATATAAAGTTAGCAATTAATAAGAGTTTTAAACACTGCTAATTTTACACTGCTAATTTTTCAATTTGCAATGATGTCTTCATACGGGGGGGAATCTTTCCATGAGATCCATCGATGCCATACGAAAAGAACTGGAGAAGAGGAGAGCAGAGGCCTCACTCGGGGGTGGTCAGGAAAGAATCGACAAACAGCATAAAGACGGAAAACTGACTGCCCGAGAACGAATCGATCTGCTTCTCGACCCGGGAACGTTTGTGGAACTCGACAGATTTGTCACCCATCGCTGCCATGATTTCGGAATGGAAAGCAAGAAGTTCTGGGGTGATGGGGTGGTCACCGGTTACGGGAAGGTGAATGGGCGACTGGCCTATGTCTTCTCTCAGGACTTCACCGTATTTGGGGGGGCGCTTGGAATGGCCTTCGCAGATAAGATCTGCAAGGTCATGGATCTCGCTATGAAAACTGGAGCACCGGTCATCGGGCTCAATGACTCTGGTGGTGCGCGCATTCAGGAAGGTGTCGAGAGTCTTGCCGGCTACGCTTATATTTTTTTAAGAAATGTCCTCGCTTCCGGCGTTGTCCCTCAGATCTCCGCCATCATGGGCCCTTGCGCAGGCGGAGCCGTCTATTCTCCGGCCATGACCGACTTCATTCTGATGACACAAAAAACGAGCTACCTTCATATCACCGGCCCGGATGTCATCAGGGCCGCACTCGGTAAAACGGAAACTCCGGATGGAAAGCCCATCACTTCTGAATTGCTGGGCGGATCGAAGGTCCATATGGAAAAGAGCGGAGTAGCCCATTTCGCAGGGGAGAATGACGAAGAAACCATTCACCTCATCCGGGAGCTCCTAAGCTTCTTCCCTCAAAATAATCGAGAGAAACCACCCTTGATCCCTTGCACCGACGATCCCAACAGGATGGACGAATCTTTAAAAACAGTCGTCCCAGAGGATTCGAAAAAAGCCTACGACATGAAGAAGATTATTTTGGGCACGGTGGACAACGGCTATTTCCTTGAAGTCCAGAAAGATTGGGCAAAGAATATCGTTGTTGGTTTTGCCAGATATTATGGGATGCCTGTGGGTATCATCGCCAACCAACCCAACTGGTTGGCCGGATCACTCGACCCTGACTCCTCCGTAAAAGCCGGACGCTTTGTCCGCTTCTGCGATTGCTTTAGTATTCCGCTGATCACTTTTGTCGATGTTCCCGGATTCCTTCCGGGGATTGATATGGAGGCAAGGGGTATCATCCGGCACGGAGCCAAACTCCTCTATGCTTTCTGCGAAGCCACCGTCCCCAAGATTACCATCATTACCCGCAAGGGCTATGGCGGGGCTTACGATGTGATGTCCTCCAAACATATTCGGGGAGACATCAACTACTGCTACCCAACGGCTGAGATCGCCGTCATGGGTGCTGAAGGAGCGGTCAATATCATCTTCCGCAACGAGATCAAAGAGGCTGAAGACGCCAAAGAGACCCGCCAGCAACTGGTGTCGGAATACCAGGAGAAATTTGCAAGCCCATACAAAGCCGCAGAACTCGGATACGTTGATGAAATTATTGAACCTGAGGAGACCCGTCCCAAGATTATCCAGGCTCTCGATATCTTAAAGACAAAGGTCGATACCAATCCCTGGCGAAAACACGGAAATATTCCGCTGTAAATAGAGGATTCAAGGGGTCCAGGGTTCAAGGGGTCAAGTGAAATCCCTAAAAAAAGACACTCGAACCCATGAACCCTCGAATCCTCGAACCCTTTCATTAAATGGAGCAAAACAATGTCTAAAAACATTCGCGAAGAAATGGAGAGATGGGAAAAGTCAATCCTCAATAAAGCGCTCTCCAAATCTCCTGAGCGGGAACCTTCCTTCAAAACGACCTCCCATATTGAGTTGAAGCGACTCTTTACACCCCTCGATAATGCTGACCTCGATTATTGTAATGAGCTTGGATTCCCAGGCGAGCACCCTTTCACCCGTGGAGTACAACCCACGATGTATCGAGGACGTTTCTGGACCATGCGTCAGTATGCAGGGTTCGCCACTCCTGAGGAAACAAATAAACGATACAAATATCTCTTAGAGAACGGGCAAACAGGGTTAAGTGTTGCGTTCGATCTTCCCACTCAGATTGGTTACGATTCCGACCATCCACTGTCTGAGGGGGAGGTGGGCAAAGTAGGAGTTGCTATTGATTCCCTCAAAGATGTGGAAATTCTCTTTGACGGCATTCCTCTGGACAAGGTCTCCACCTCCATGACGATTAATTCCACCGCCGCTATCCTCCTGGCAATGTATATCGCCATGGCAGAAAAACAGGGAGTTAAAAGCGAGATCCTCCAGGGAACCATTCAGAATGACATTTTGAAAGAATATGCGGCAAGGGGAACCTACATTTTCCCACCTCTTGAATCAATGCGAATCGTCACCGATATCTTTGCCTTTTGTAAGGACCGCGTCCCCCGATGGAATACCATCAGCATCAGCGGGTATCATATGCGGGAGGCGGGTTGCACGGCTGTTCAGGAAGTCGCCTTTACCCTGGCCGATGGCATTGCTTATGTAGAAGCAGCCATCCGGGCAGGGCTGGATGTCGATTCCTTTGCATCGAGACTTGCTTTCTTCTTCTGCTGTCACAACACCTTCATCGAAGAGGTTGCCAAATTCAGGGCAGCAAGAAGACTGTGGGCGAAAATCATGAAGGAGCGTTTTAAGGCAAAGAGGGATGAGTCCTGTATGCTACGATTCCATACCCAGACGGCGGGCTGTTCGCTCACCGCCCAACAACCTGACAACAATGTGGTCAGAGTGGCCTTTCAGGCTTTGGCGGCTGTGCTGGGCGGGACACAATCGCTCCACACCAATTCCAGGGATGAAGCCTATGCCCTGCCTACTGAAGATTCGGTCAGACTTGCCTTGAGAACCCAGCAACTCATAGCCTACGAGAGTGGTGTGGCCGATATGATTGATCCCCTTGGCGGCTCCTATGCTGTCGAAGCTTTAACCGATGAAATTGAAAGAAAGTCAGTAGAATATATCGAGAAGATCGAAGCTATGGGCGGTGCTATCAAAGCCATTGAATCCGGTTATATCCAGGGAGAAATCGGGGAAAGCGCTTACCAGTATCAAAAAGAGATTGAGACCAAGAAGAGGATCATTGTCGGATTGAACCAGTTTCAGATTGAAGAAGAACCTCTCAGAAATATCCTCCGCATCAAACCAGAGGTGGAACAATACCAGAAGGAAAAACTGGCAAGGGTAAAAAAGGAAAGGGACAACGCAAAAGTGAAAGAAACCTTGGCTGTTCTCAAGAAGGCAGCCCAGGGGACGGAAAATGTTGTTCCACCTATTGTAGAAGCGGTTAAAGTCTATGCAACCCTGGGTGAAATCTCAGATACGCTCAGGGAAGTGTTCGGAGAATATAGAGAACGGTAAGAAATTGGGGACGGGTTCACATTTTTTTGACAGAAACACATTCGCCCCTATTGCATGTTGAAATTTGAATACAATCCTTAATATCCGGTTCATCTGAAATGTGAACCCGTCCCCAATTTCGTTGTGGAGGTACATATGCCTCGAAAAATAAGAGTGCTGGTTGCAAAACCGGGTTTAGATGGCCATGATCGAGGGGCCAAAGTGATTGCCCGTGCATTGAGAGATGCAGGCATGGAAGTGATCTACACGGGAATACGGCAGACCCCTGAACAGATTGCGAACGCCGCGATC
>VGSD01000335.1 GCA_016875155.1 Deltaproteobacteria bacterium
TCGGAAAAAACCTTTCCATAGGGCATTGCGTCTTTCCCACCCTTAAAGACATTGATCTCCTTGCCGAATCAGGCACCTCCGTGTCCCACCACCCTTCCTGTAACCTTCGGGAACGAAATGGTATATCTCCTGTCTACCAGATGATCAAAGGGGGAGTACGGGTTGGCATCGGTCTGGATGGAAAGGGAATTAACGATGATGATGATTTCATCCAGGAGATGCGAATGTGTTATCTGCTTCACCGGCTGGCATCCCATGAGTTGGATTCCCCCTATTTGACTTCGAAGGAAGTGTTCAAAATGGCAACCGTGAATGGGGCCGAAATGCTTGGATTTGGAGATCAGATCGGCCGGCTCGAAAAAGGACGGAGAGCAGATATTGTATCGATCGACTTGGACCGTATCTTGGAACCCTATATTGACCCTCGGCAAGATCTCTTTGATGTTTTTCTATATCGAGCTAAGGGATCGGATGTGAAGACCGTGATGATTGATGGTGAGATCGCCATGAAAGATAGAAAGTTCCTGAGGATCGACAAGAAGGGTTTGTCTCAAAGAATAAAGGAAGAGGCATCTCGCGAATGGACCCCCCATGAAAAAGCTTTCCGAGAAGCAGTTCGTAAACTCAGAAAATATTTGTGTGATTATTATAAAGATTGGTATAAAGAGAGTGCATTTGATCCCTACTATTTTTTCAATAGCAAGTTTTAACATTTTTTAGGAGTTTAAACAGTTGGTTCAGAGAGTAAAGAATGAGAATGAAATCTCATGGGATGTAGAGACTGATGTCGCTGTGGTGGGGGGTGGAGCCTGTGGTTTAATCGCTTCATTGGCAGCAGAGGAGAGAGGAGTAGAAGTTTTGCTTCTTGAGAAAGAAAAAAAGGTGGGTGGGAACACCTCTCTGAGCCAGGGCATGATCCCTGCTGCTGGGACTCGATTCCAAAAGACAGCCTACATTGACGATTCTCCTGAACTCATGGCAGAGGATATATTCAAGAAAAACAATTATGAAAGCGATCCAGAAATCACCTTTCACTTATGCAGAGAATCCAAAAACCTGGTCGAGTGGCTGGTGGATTCCGTAGGAATTCATCTGGACATTGTCACTGATTTCATCTATCCCGGTCATTCCAGACATCGTATTCACGCTCCTTCTACGCGCAAGGGAACGCAGATCGTGAACGAATTGCGAACGATTATTTCTAACAGGAAAGATATCCTTCTTGTTCAGCAAGCACCTGTGAGAGATTTGATTTCCACAGAGGCTGATGGAGGGGTTATTGGATTGGAGGTGGAGATCTTTGGACAGGGGATTAACAGAGTGCGAGCCAAAAAAGTGATCCTGGCTTGTAATGGTTTCGGGAATAACAAAGAGATGTTAAGAAAGTATATCCCCGAAATGGCAGATGCCTTCTATTTTGGACATGAGGGAAACACTGGAGAAGGCATCCTGTGGGGCCTGGAGTTAGGCGCTGCCACCCAGCACATGGGGGCCTATCAAGCTCATGGCTCTGTGGCTTATCCCCATGCCACTCTCCTTACATGGGTAGTCATTGTCAATGGTGGCTTTCAAGTGAATCAGCAAGGGAAGCGGTTTTCAAATGAGTATACGGGCTATTCCGATCATGCGATTGAGGTCCTTAACCAGGAAGATAAAATAGCTGTCGAGATTTTTGATGAAAGGATTTATCAATCAGTGCTTGGCTTTGAAGATTTTAATCAGTGTATTGAGATAGGGGCTATGAAAAGGGGAGAAACGATTGAAGGGTTGGCCGACCTATTTCAGCTTCCTCCCAAAGAACTCCGAAAAACCCTCGAATCTTACAATAGAGCCGCTGAAGGTAAAGGGGAAGATCCAATGGGTCGCCAAAATTTTCAAGGACCATTAAGGCCTCCTTATTATGGCGTGAGGGTGACAGGAGCACTGTTTCATACCCAGGGGGGGCTGAAGGTAAATGAAAAGGCCCAAGTTCTTAAACCGGATGGCAGTCCCATTCTAAACCTTTATGCAGGAGGAGGTGTTGCTGTAGGCGTTTCAGGATCTGGAGTAAAGGGTTACTCTTCTGCCAACGGTCTCCTTGCAGCAACAGTCCTTGGCAAAATAGCTGGAGAAGAGGCTGCAAAATCACTTAAAAATTAATAAAAAGAAATCGGAAGGGAAAATGTCTGAATATCTTGATCAAATTTGTCGTTTTGTAGTGAAGACGAATTTTGAGGATTTCAACAAGACTGTCATCGAACAGGCGAAAAAGGTCGTTTATGATACGATTGGAGCGATAGCGGTTGGAGCACAGCAGAAAGAACCTAAGGAAATGGCAAAGAATTTGGCGCCTTTTTCTAAGCATCCAAGTTCCACTCTCATTGGTCAAAAGAAGAAAATAGATCCCTTGAATGCCGCCTTGATCAATGGGACGGCTGGCACATGGTTGGAACTCGACGAAGGGAACCAGTTTGCCCGTGGACATGCAGGCATTCATGTGGTTCCAGCAGCACTTGCTGTCGGGGAAGAAAAAGGAGCTTCAGGGAAAGCGCTTTTAACGGCTCTGGTTCTCGGTTATGAGATCGCATGCCGAATTGGAATCGCCTCCAAATTGAGGATGACCATGCATCCTCATGGGTCCTGGGGAACTATTGGAGGAGCTGTTGCTGTTGGTAAATTGATGAGCATTAATATCGATCAAATGAAGACCTTGATCAATATTGCTTCATCCATGACACTTGCTACGTCGAGAAAGACGATGCTGGAAGGAGGCACTGTTAGAAATCTCTATGCCGGTGTAAGTGGTTACATGGGAATTTTAGCTTATTACCTTTTAAAGAGCGGGTTTACGGGTGAAGCAGATGGGATCGGTTCAGTTTATGGGGGAGTAGTTTCCGATTCTTTCGATCCCTCCGTGATGGTCGAGGAGCTTGGCTCACGATACGAGATTACAAGGAATTACTTCAAGCAACATGCTTGTTGCCGCTACAATCATTCAAGTCTCGATGCCCTTTATAGAATTATGAGTCAACAGAAAGACGGTAAGCTTGATCCAAAAGATATTGAGGCCATCAAGGTAGAAACATATTCTTTAGCAGCTCAACTCTGTAGTCAGAATCCGGAAAACATGTTGGCAGCAAAGTTTTCCATACCGTTTTCGATTGCAACAACGATAATTCACGGAAATTCGTGGGTTGAAAGTTTCTTGTCCGATAAAGTCCGCCAGCCCAGAATAAAGGCATTAGCTTCACGGGTAGAAGTTGTTGAAAAAACAGAGTTTACTCAGATGATGCCTTCACGCCGTCCATCCTGTGTAACTGTCCGATTAAAGGATGGAACTACATTTACAGAAACCGTTTATATCAGTAAGGGGGATATCGAGGATCCGTATTCAACCGATGAGCTTGAAACAAAGTTTCTTAACCTCGCTACACCCATCTATGGGAAAAGAAAGGCAAAAGAGATTTTGGAACAAACAAAAAAAGCTGAAACCTTCAGCAATATAAGGAAATATACAGAGGGACTATAAGGAATTTTTTAGAAAGGGGAAAATTTTTTGAAGTTCATCAAAAGAAGGGGGGAAGATGAATAAATATGATCTGGTGATTAAAAATGGTAATATCGTTATTCCTAAAGTCGGGGTCATCAATGCAGACATTGGTATCGTTAAAGAGAAGATTTCGGCCATAGCTAAGAATATTGAGGTCAAAGAAGCTGCCAGGGTAATCGACGCCTCCGGGAAATATGTCTTTCCGGGAGCAGTGGATTCTCATTTCCATATCGGTATATTCCGTCCCATGGACGAGGATGCGAAGAGTGAGTCCTTATCTGCCGCTTGGGGAGGTGTGACGACCATTTGCAGTTATTTTCGAACGGGGAAAAATTATTTGAATAAATCCGGACCCTATAAGGATATTTTTCCAGAAGTGTTAGAAAAATCTAAGAATTCGTTTTACACGGATTACGGCTATCATATCACCATCATGAATCCAGACCAAATG
>VGSD01000336.1 GCA_016875155.1 Deltaproteobacteria bacterium
AGGTGTTCCTCATCAGACCCTTCTCGGCGTGACTGGCTCAGGCAAGACCTTCACCATGGCCAATGTGATCGAGAGGGTTCAAAAGCCCACACTGGTCATCTCCCACAATAAGACTCTGGCTGCCCAACTTTACGGTGAATTCAAAGAACTCTTTCCGGAGAATGCAGTTGAGTTTTTTGTCAGCTATTACGACTACTATCAACCCGAGGCCTATATCCCTTCGACCGATACCTATATCGAAAAGGATACACAGGTCAATGAAGAGATCGATAAGATGCGCCATTCAGCCACCCGATCCCTTCTCGAGAGAAACGATGTGATCATTGTTGCCAGTGTCTCCTGCATCTATGGTCTTGGGTCTCCGGAGGCCTATCATGGGATGCTCCTCTATCTGGGAAAAGGGATGGCCATCTCAAGAGAGGAGATCCTTTCTAAACTGGTAGAAATTCAGTATGAACGAAATGATATCGATTTTCACCGGGGTACCTTCCGAGTGCGGGGGGATGTTATCGAAGTTTTTCCTGCCCATGAGGAGTCTTGTGCAATTCGAATTGAACTGATGGGAGATGAGGTGGAGGCGATCTGGGAGATCGATCCATTGAGAGGGAAACGTCTTCAATCTCTTGAAAAGGTACCGATCTATCCTGGGAGCCACTATGTCACGTTTCCAGACCGGATGAAGAAAGCCATAGAGACAATCCGGGAAGAACTTCAAGAGAGACTCCAATGGTTTAAGTCTCAAGGAAGCCTCCTCGAAGCCCAGCGGCTTGAACAGAGGACGAACTTCGATCTGGAGATGCTTCAGGAATTAGGCAATTGCCAGGGGATTGAGAACTATTCCCGCCATCTTACGGGGAGAAACGCCGGGCAACCCCCTCCTGTCTTGCTCGATTACTTTCCGGAGAATTTCCTTTTATTCATTGATGAAAGCCATGTGACTATTCCTCAGTTGATTGGAATGTATAGGGGGGATCGCTCACGAAAAGAGACCCTAGTCAATTATGGATTCCGTCTTCCTTCCGCGTTGGATAATCGTCCTCTCATGTTTGAGGAGTTTGAGAAACGTGTCCATCAGGCTATCTACGTTTCGGCTACTCCGAGCGTTTATGAAATGAAGAAGAGCCAAGGAAGGATTGTGGAACAGATCATCCGGCCAACAGGGTTGAGTGATCCCGGGCTTGAAGTGAAGCCGGCGAAGAACCAGGTGGACGATCTCCTAGGAGAGATACGAAAGAGAGTGAAGAGAAAAGAGAGGGTGCTTGTCACCACCCTGACCAAACGGATGGCAGAAGATTTGACAGAATATTATGCAGATCTGGGAATCCGTGTGAAGTACCTCCATTCTGATATCGATACCCTTGAGAGGGTCGAGATTATAAGGGATCTCCGGCTTGGGGAATTCGATGTTCTTATTGGAATCAATCTTCTGCGGGAAGGGCTCGACCTTCCGGAGGTCTCCCTGGTGGCCATTCTCGATGCGGACAAGGAGGGTTTTCTCCGATCGGAAAAGTCATTGATTCAGACCTTTGGCCGTGCTGCGCGAAATATCAATGGTCAGGTGATTCTTTATGCTGATAAGATGACCGGCGCAATGGATCATGCCATCTTAGAGACAAACCGGAGGAGAAAGGTTCAGGAGGAGTTTAACCGAACCCACAAGATCACACCACAAAGTGTTAAGAAAGCGGTGAAGAATATCATGGCTTCCATCTATGAGGCAGACTATTTCACTGTCCCTGCTGTTGCGGATATCAAAGAGGAGTATGTTTCCATCAAAGAGATTCCCTCGATCATCCAGAAATTGAAGAAAGAGATGAAAAAGGCTGCCTCCCAGCTTGAATTTGAGCGGGCGGCCGAACTCCGGGATAAGATCCAAAGACTCGAAGAGATGGAATTGGGGATGAAATAAAATAGTGCTTATAGAATGATCGTGTACAGATCACCGAAAGGATTTGATGTTGCCGGCTAAATCTATACGGCTTCTCGCCCCTTGCACTCGAATTCAATCACTTTACTCTCCTCTCTTTTCATTTCGATCTTTCCGTTTACCTCACCTCCTTCAATGATGGTTAGTTTGGGGGTGATGATGTCACCCCAAACCTTTCCTTTGGATTTGACCTCCACCAGCTCCTGAGCAAACACGTTACCGTTGATTTTTCCTCCAATGATAATCTTTTTAGCCGTTGCAGATCCTTTGACTACGGCCGTTTCACTTAGAATCAGGCAGTCGGCATCCAGTTTACCATCAACCGTGCCGTCCACCCTCAAGGTTCCTTTCACATTCAGTTCTCCCTTGAAATTGGAGTTCATCCCCAATAGGGATTGGAGCTTATCCGTTTCTTTGGGAAACATCATGAACTCCCTTTGACATACTTGTCCGGATTAGTCCTCTTCCCTTTTTCCCATACTTCGTAATGCACATGGGGGCCTGTTGATTTTCCACTCGAACCCACGTGGCCAATCACTTCACCCCGCTTCACTTTCTGTCCAGTTTTAACGGTGTTGCTCTTATTGTGGGCATAGACTGTGGAGAAACCACAACCATGTTCAATGACTACGAGATATCCACTGGACTGGGCCCAGCCGGAATAACTCACGACTCCATCAGCCGTGGTCCGGATGGGTGTGTCCAGGGGGGCAGAAATATCGATTCCGGCATGGAAGGTCCGTTCCCCATTGAAAGGATTGTATCTATCTCCATAATGAGAACTGATATACCCTTCTATTGGATATCCTCTGGGGGTAGACAAATATAGATTTTTCTGTACACGGAGATAATCTTTGATTTCGTCCATTCTCTGAACGGTTTTTTGAAGTTCACCCATGAGGTTTTGAATGTCAATATCTCCAGAGTAAGGGATATCGATCTCCTCCACCACCTTATGTTTGGCTTTGAAGGAGAGGATTCTGCGGAAATCCCTCTCCGCTTCTTTCAGGGAGTTTATGGTGGAATTCCATTCCGAAATTGTTTCGTTTAAAAAATTGACCTTTTTAACCAGGGACGGATACCGAAGTCCGTCCCCAACAAGCCTACAGGTTTGAACGACCCCCACTACCAAAACAAGCAATATGAGAAGGAGTCCAAGAAAGGGAACCTTTAAATTTAAGGATTTCAGATTCTCGTGAGGGATAACCATAATGGTGATTGGGGTGAGTGTTTTCTTGAATAAAAAAAGGATTAGATCTTTTTGCATGAATCTATGGAGGACAATGATTCTCTTTGGGATTAGACAGGTTCTTTGATTTATCCAAGATTTTCCTATGGAAAGATTAAGGTGCCAATCCATGTTTGTTCTCTCTTTTCTCTCGTTGAGGGGTGTATAGGATTTATCAGAGGGTCAAGAACATGATCTCCATCGCCGAATCGTGAATTCTAATGATAAAAAATCAGTCAGTTAGAACTTTCAAATTGATATGATTTCGAGTAAAACCTATTCCTTTAATATTCTGCAATCAAAGTGCCATTTTCTTTTATTTAGGGAAGTATGTTTAAGTAGCCGATCATTCTACATTTCTACTTCAGTCAACATTTTAAGTTTAATTCCATTGCATGTGTGATTGGGACTTTTTGTCGATATCACTGTACTTTTTGGCATGAATTAGAGAAAATGTTACCATTAAAAAGATTCTTTCTTTGATTCAGAATCTGAAAAAGAGATGTAAGAGGCTTCCAGTCTTCAGGGATTTAAACAGGTTGAAAGGGGAATATAGCATGGAGGAACTGACACAGCATGCGAAAGACTTGGTCGAATGCCTGGGCGGTACCGCAGTGGGTATTGCCACCAACCAAACATTGGAGGGTGGTCCGCCGTCATCAGACCTTCGCTATGTATTACCCGGGGCCAGGTCAGCCATTGTCTTTGGTGTACCCCTTGAGCAAGGTTTTATAGAGCCTTTTTTAAAAAAGGAAGATCATGATTCCCATGCATTGAACAATGTCCGCACGAACACCCTTGTCAGCGGTATTGCATGTGAGGT
>VGSD01000337.1 GCA_016875155.1 Deltaproteobacteria bacterium
GAGATTGGCCAGAAAGGCAGGCTGCTGCGAAATCAGTTTTGGAATAGAGACAGGGAGCCAGAAGATGCTGAACCTCATGAATAAACAGACAACAGTAGAGGCGAACCGGAAAGCGATCCTTGCGGCCAAAGAGAATGGTATTAAGACCAAGGCCTACTTCATTGTCAACTTCCCCGGCGAGGATGACTTCACGGTCGAAGAAACTTTGGAGTTTGCAAGGCAGGTGAAACCGGATAAATGGCTATTATCCTCCTTTGCTCCCCTTCCCGGAAGTGATACTTTTCAAAATCCGATGAAGTACGGCATCACATGGGTCAGCCCACGCTGGGAGGATTATTACCTGGTTGGAAAAGAAGGGAAGTTTTCTCCCTGTTTCACGACGAAGGACTTATCCTTCGAGAGACAGTTCGACCTTCACCAAAAAATGTTTCGTTC
Organism: Deltaproteobacteria bacterium; assembly: GCA_016875155.1. The sequence goes on from VGSD01000337.1 coordinate 436, forward strand.
GCTCCAGGAGATCTTAGGTCCGATTCCGGTCCTCACCCCTTCAAGGAGTAATGTGCCATGCCATCAAAGGTCGTAAGGATATGTTATTTCGGCGATTCGATTACCTATGGATTGGGCCATGACCAGAAAGGGGTCGATATGACCAGACGATGGACCGCACTGGTGGATGAGGCCCTTAAGAAGTATGAGTCAGGAGGTCTCTTCGTTTACAGCCTCAACCTCGGGGAGAATGGGAACACGACACGGAATGGATTGGAGCGGCTTCCTGAAGCCTATGCCTTTAAGCCCGATCTCGTCACAGTTCAATTCGGAATGAATGATTGCAACTACTGGTTTTCGGATGGAGGCCTACCCAGGGTCAATCCTGTCTCTTTTAAATTTAACCTCAAGGAGTTGATCGAGAAGCTCTTTGCCGCAAAGGTCCAAAAAGTCCTGCTCTCCACCAACCACCTCATCCCAGTCGAAAAGATGATGCTAAATAATAAATCTTATAATGAAAATAATCGGTTTTACAACCAGATCATTCGCGAAATTGCGAAGGACACCGGAGTGACATTATGCGATATGGAGAGCCTGCTGGCTGATTCAATCAATAACAGAGCACTATTTCTTGATGAAAATGGCAGGTGGCTCCATCTCTCAAGTCTAGGAAATCAAAGGTATGCCGAAGCGATTCTCCCATTTATCGAAAAGGAACTGATGGAGATCGTGGGATGAGAAGAGTCCTATTTCTCTGTGATCGACCTCTGGGAATCCGCTGCTTGGAGTTCCTGCTAACGGCGGATTGCCAAATTTGCGGGGTCGTGTCAAGAGGAGGGGAGGAAGTCAACTGGTGGGGAAGATCGAGCGTGAGGAATTTCTGCGAAGAAGAGAGGATCGCCTGGTATAACCTCTCAAGATCCCTGATTGAGATAACAGAGGAATGCCAACCGGATCTGATTATCTCTGTCCTATATCCGAAGATCGTGGCCAAGGATCTGGTCAAGAAGATCCCTTGCTTCAACCTCCACTGTGCGCCTTTGCCTGAATACGGTGGATGGAATTCGACACTCTGGGCCATTCTAAACGGAGAGGAGACCTTCGGGGCGACACTCCATCAGATGTCAGAAGGGCCGGATGAGGGAGATATCATTGAGAAGGGATCGTTCCGGATCCCGAGACAGGTGACGAACATCGAATTGTATCGCCTGTCCCATGAAGACGGGTACAGGATCTTCTGTGAAAATGTCTCCCGGTTGATTTCAGGGAGATACTCATCCACGCCCCAAGCCGGACCCAGACGGTACTATGGACGAACGGATCTTCCATCACGGGAGGTTTGTCCCGAATGGGGACGTGAAAGGATCGCCGCCTATGCCAGGGCCTTCTATTTTCCACCCTTTGAGCCCGCGTACATGATGATTGAAGGACAAAAGATAAGGCTGATCCCGGAGAGGCTCGGTGGCGAAGAAATATTATTCGAGAAGAGAAACACATGGGCCCCTGAAGAGAGGACCGAAATCGAGCGAGGGAAAAGGGGCAAGGCGAGAGGCTAAGTTGAACATGGATCCGAAAAGGAACGAAACACATCCGTCCGTTTCAGTCATCATCACCTGTTACAATTACGGCCGCTTTTTGAAGGAGTGCATCGAAAGCGTCCTGGCTCAAACGATTGAAGGCCTGGAGATCATTGTGGTCAATGACGGCTCCACGGATGAGACAGAGGCTGTCTGCAAATCATTCGGGGAGAACATCCGATATCATGCTCAACCGAATCGGGGACTGGCAGAGGCTTTAAATAGAGGAATCGAGATGAGCCGCGGCGATTTCTTCTATTTCCTCTCGGCGGACGACAAACTCTTTCCGAAGGCGATTGAAAGACAGTTGGAGGTCATGGGAGAGGACGAAACCTGTGCAGGGGTATGCGGAAACGCCAAGATGATCGACGAGAAAGGGAGGCTCATCGGAGAGAATATCATCCCCTTTCCCGAGAAGAACGCACTGCTCAGAATGTTGGGAACTCCCAACCTCCATGACGGAAGCCTGCTTTTCAGAAAAGCCTCTCTGGAGAAGATCAATGTCTTATATTTCGACCCCAGCCTCGGGAACTACCATCTCTATCATTACAAATGCTTCCTTCTGGCCAGAGGATTTAGGATCCGATACCTGAATCAATTTTTGGTCTACCAGCGGGTTCACTCCTCTAATCTGAGTCATCCCCAACATGCGAAGAAGATGATCGCGGGTTACGAAATATTGCGAAAAGAGATGAGAAGGCATGTCACTATTTTCGATCTCTTTGAGGGAGTGAATAAGGATGACCCGGAAGAGATGGCTAAAGCATATTACAAACTCGGCACACTTTTCTTTCTCTTTGGACAATACGAAATTGCTCACGAAGACCTAAGAAGAGCATATACGCTGGACCGTTATATTTTTGATAAGAAGATCGACCTCTCGGAACTGAACTTCGGCCAATTTATCTTTCCCCTTCCGGTCAAGAGCATTCAGGCACAGGACGAAAAGGCGAGGAAGGCCGTCGAAAGGGCGAAAGGGCCGGAGGCCGATGAGATCATCGCATCTCTCGAGCGGGGAAATATCATCAAGGCCTTTTTCGTCTGCAAGAAGAAACTGGAAAGGGAGCCAAACGATTCGGAGACGAAATACCTATTGGCCAAGGTATATTTACGACAACTCCAATTTCATGATTCCGCCAACCGATTTCATGAAGTCACGTTGAGATTGCTCAGAGAGGTCCAAGCGGACGCCCCCCTCCATTCGATCGACCTTTATCTCTGGCTCGGTTTCTTAGACGAAGAGGGGAGGGACGATTATTTTAATGAGTTATTGAAAAGGATAGGGAGGATGAAGTTTTATGATGTGAAAGAGATGGCCTGGGCAGCCAGCAATGCAAAAGCCATGGGGAAGGCGGAATGGGTTGAAAGAGGGATGGATATCTTCAAGCAGCAGGGATTCGTCCCCGAGGCTCTGAAAGAGACCAGTCTTCCTCGGGCCGATCGACCCTTGAAAAGGAAGAGAAGTGAAAAAAAACGGATCCTCTTCGTAAATCCTCCCCATCGAAGATTCCTGGGATTAGAGGCGCCCTGTTTCCCCCTGAGCTTTGGAACCATGGCCACCCTGCTCGAGGAGCAGGGATTTGAAGTCGGAATCTATGATGCCGAATACGATCGGCGTTTCGTGGGAAAAACCGGAAGCTATGAGTACGCCCTGACACATCAAAGCCAGATCCATGAGGCGTTGAAGGATCAAAAACATAGGGTATGGTCCGAGATCGGAGAGGTGATCCAGCGCTTCGGCCCGGACATCGTCGGCGTCTCCGCCATGAGCAATAAATACCCGATGGTGGAACGGATTGCCGAAATTACAAAATCGATTGATCAGGCAATCCATGTGGTCATTGGAGGGCATCACCCTTCGATTTATGGCGAGAGGTTGATCCGGAATCGAAATATCGATTTTGCGGTCCGGGGAGAAGGGGAAATGACGATGGTGGAGTTGGTCCATCGATTCTCTGCCTCCGGGAAAGACCTTTCCGAGGTCA
>VGSD01000338.1 GCA_016875155.1 Deltaproteobacteria bacterium
TCGCAGAAAACAAAAGAGGAACAGACCATGTCGAAACTTAGATTGACACTTGCTTGTTGGAACTATGATCGTACACGCGGCCTTGCAGAGGGCCTGATCCAGCCAGAAGGGATTGACCTGATTTACCTGAACCTTCCGGTTGAAGAAACATTCTTCCGGATGCTTCGCTACCAGGAGTTCGATGTGGCAGAGATGTCCCTGTCGTCATATACGGTTTCGCTGTTTCAGGAAAATCCGCCATTTATCGCCATCCCGGTGTTCCCATCGCGGATGTTTCGACATGGCTCCATTTTTGTGTCAACCAAGGGCAATGTACGTGAGCCAAAGGACCTGATTGGGAAGAGGGTGGGTAATCCTGAGTACCAGTTGACCGCGCTGGTTTGGATACGCGGTATCTTATCTGATGAATATGGCGTGCCACCTCACTCGGTTGAGTACTGGACAGGGGGAGAGGAACAGCCAGGTCGGGAGGAGAAGGTGGCCCTCAGCTTGCCACCTGATTTCAAGGTGAAGCGCATTGGACCGAGTCAGACACTTTCGCAGATGCTGGCCGATGGAGAACTGGATGCACTCTACGCCCCTCGGAGCCCTTCGACGTTCGTAACGAGACCGAAGGACGTACGCAGGTTATTTGAGAATTATGCTGAGGTGGAACGCGCTTACTACTCAAAGACGAAGGTTTTCCCCATCATGCACGTAGTTGTGATTCGACGCGATATCTACGATCGCCATCCATGGGTTGCTCAGTCCTTATATAAAGCATTTGTTGAATCCAAGCGTCTTGTCTACGAGGACTTTAAAGAGACCGCAGCCATCAAAGCGATGCTTCCCTGGCTCACCTCGCATGTTGAGGAACTTCGGCAAATGATCGGGCAGGACTGGTGGCCCTATGGTTTTGAGTCCAGCCAGCATGTGATCGAAACGTTCCTGCGTTATCATCATGAGCAAGGGCTTTCAAAACGGAGGCTCCAGCCAGAGGAACTGTTTGCTCCTGAAACATTAGCAACCTACAGAATCTAAAGGTTGCCTCCTTCCGCACATCATCAACTTTAAATCATCCGCCGGAGAGCATGACGATGAGATGAATCTCGTCCCCGTCTTTGACGGGCTTGACGAGTTCATTGGGGTGGGCACTGGCATGATTGAGATAGACTTCAACGACGTTATGCAGTTTATCTTTTTTGGTAAAAATGGCCTTTTCCATTCCGGGAAACTGCTGGATGAGATGATTCAAACATTCTCCAATGGTTTTTCCCTCCACAGCCACAGTCTCCTGGCCGTTCGTGTATCGACGATGCGTCGCATGAATGTGAACTTTGATTGACATGAATTGCCCCTACCTGTATTTTTTAATCTGCCAACATTCCACAATGTTCGCAGTCCGGGTTTCGGTTGACAGTAAATTCAGTGAAGATAGCCTCTAAACCATCATACATAAGCAACCGATTGGTCAGGAGTTGCCCAATCCCTAAAAGATACTTAATCACTTCGGTTGTCTGAATGCTTCCGATCACGGCCGGAGTGACGCCAATGACAGGGAACTTTTCTTCGGCTACCGGGCCCCGATACAGACACCTCAAACAGGCTGATTTGCCAGGCAGGATGGTCATGGCCCTTCCCTCAAAGCCCCTCACTGCCCCGTGAAAAAAAGGGATCTTTTTTTCAATTGCACAGCGATTGAGGACGTAGCGCGTGGGCAGGTTATCCATGGCATCCACAATGGCATCACATCCCTCCATGAGACGGGAAATGTTGGCTTCGGTTATGGTTTCATCGATTGCTTCAATCTCTACCATTCGATTTAGGCTCTTCAATTTCTTTCGGGCCGAATCAATTTTTTTCTCCCCGATATCTTTTTCACCGTGAAGGATCTGGCGGTTCAGGTTGCTCAACGACACCAGGTCATGATCGATCAGGCGGAGCGTTCCGATTCCAGCGGCGGTTAGATAGAGGGCGGCAGGAGAGCCCAACCCTCCTGCCCCAGCGATGGCCACCCGGGCCTTTTTTAGCCTCTCCTGTCCTTTAGGCCCGATCTCTTCGATCATGATCTGCCTGTCATATCTTTTCAGCTCATCCGGTGTCAGCATCTTTCCCCCCTGCCTTCCAATATCCAAATCACAAACTTGGAAATGGATGCTTATCCCCTTGCCTGTTTCAGAAGGTCGGCCAATCTTAAGGCAGCTTCCTTCTTTTTGGCCAGATTGGCTTCGTCTGCATTCACAAATGAGACAGCTTTCACATTACAAAAAACCACGCATTGCGGGTCACCATCACAGTAGTCACATTTCACGGTGACCCGTTCCTTGTGATCAAAGAAGGGTTGACTGAAAGGGCAGGCGATAATACAGGTTCTACATCCGATACAGAGATTCTTATCAATGACCACCCGATTTTCGTTTTCAGGTTCCCGGTGACAAGCTTTTGTCGGACAGACTTCGAGGCAGTAGGCTGTTTCGCAATGGTTACAGGTCATGGGAAGGTAGATGCCCACCTGTTCCCACTTGACGACCTTTATCCGTGAGCGGCTCGGATTACTTGCACCAGTATGATAGACCGAGCAGACCATTTCACACTGACGGCAGCCTGTGCATTTTTGTTGATCCACCACCAATATCTTCTGTTCCATCTGCGTCTCCATCATCAAAGGGATGTTAACAGACTTAATATAGTAAAGATATCGATTTGTAAAATCCCTCCTAACCTCCCTTTGCTAAAGGGAGGAATTGCCCCTCTTTGGAAAAGAGGGGGAGGGGAGATTTTTAAACGTTTATTTTTGGATTTTTGTCATGCCATATTGGAATTCCATCAGCCGTTGCATCGGGATCTGATCTTTAATACCAGCCCGAAGCAGCCCCAGCCTGAGAAAAAAACCTCCTGTTAAAAGGGAGAGGCCGGCAATAAAGAGTAGCCCAGAATTGTGGTAATATTTGGATATCCATTCAAGAACAATTGGAAAAACAAAGCCAAGGACGATGATGCCCTGCCAGAAGATATACCGCAATTTACCTGTAACGAGAAGGCGAACCGAATCCTTTCCCTGTTCCGATGCCCTGTGTCTTTGAATCAGAAAGAAATAAAGAAGAATCCCCTCTATGACCACAAGGATTTGCTCTCCCATCATTAAAGCTTTCATCGGCCCGCTATTATAGGAAAGCAAACCGGTTCCGAGCGTGGAGAGAATGATTGACATGGACCCGGTGGAGAGCGCTGAAACGAGAAAGAGCAGGGGAAGGAGAGGGGTATTCCATAACGGGACCGATTTCGTTGCTTTTAAAAGGATCCCAGTGTAAAGAGCAGTTGCAAAGGCAAAGACAAAGGCAATGACCTCTGGGATGAACCAGAGGGTGGATTGTGGATGAAGCCATTTAAAAGGGAGAAGCGACTTGGCAAAGAAGGCTAGGCCGAAGACGATAAAGATCGAGAGGATGATAAATCCACGGGCCACCCATGAGGTCCGAGGATTGAGGCAGGCATACATGAACCTCCATTTGATTCCTAGATCCAGGATCAAAAAAGGTGCTCCAATGGAGACCATCACTGGTCCCCATAAGATCGGAATTCTTGTAAGGTCGAAACGGATTCCGAGGAGTTCAATAAAAGGCATGGATAAGGGATTGAATGCCGCTCCTGCCCAATGAATCAGGGTACCGATGATAAATGAACCAGCCCCCATTCCTGCCAGGTAGAGATAGATAGCAATGATTACCTTCCATTCCTGCTGGGGTTTAAAAGGTTTTCTCAGGTTTGTCGGAAGCACAAATTCCGTTTCCATTCTCATGTTCTCCTGACCAAGAGGGTTCTTTATAATGAACAACCCGAATTAAGCTAATCATAGCATATACGTCCATCTTGTCAAGATTTATTGATAGAAGGTCAAAGATCATTCCATAATATGAGATGCTGAACCAAGTTCAGCATGACAAAAAGGCCTATTTTTAGGTCACCCTGAACTTGTTTCAGGGTCTGATGTG
>VGSD01000339.1 GCA_016875155.1 Deltaproteobacteria bacterium
AACAGTCAACTCAATCATCGAGAAACTTGCTCACTGCAAACAAACTCTCGAAAGAATTCAGCCGGGCTGTACATTGCCACGTATCCGTAAGAGAAAAAATAACTCCAGTTGTTTATGAGACACTACACTAGCTTCTGTTGTTTCGTAAGATCCCCTTTTTGATTTTTAGGCAAGCATACCATGTTTATTGATCTTCCGACAGTATTTAGTTTTAGCCATTGACGGCGGCTTTCTTCTGACACTTAAGTATTACTGAACAGATGCAGATATATTCATCCGGGGAGTAGTCCCTTACGATTCAATCATTTTTGTAAGATGCTTTTTATCATAACCAAAATGGATCAATATCTCTTCAGTTGCTTTCACAAGCATCTCTTGGTATTTCTTCACATCGTAGGTGTCGTCCGGTCCTACCAAGGGAAAGGGCCTCACCCGCTCCGATTTGTTCTTCGATTCCGCATCCTTGATCACATACCTCACCTTCTCTCCGGGATGGATCGGAATTCCTGTATCCTCCAACTGCTGGGCGGCAAGAACCGTGAGGCTATCCACCTTATAAGCATTCGGCTCCCGGGAGATTCTCTTCGCAATGGCCAACTTCTCTTGCTTCGTCTGTCCATCGTTGAGTATCAGGCTATATTCGAAGAGAAGGTTCAAAATCTCCGTAATCTTTAATCTGTAATCACTAACAGCTTTCGTTGTTTTCAAAATTTCGAGCATCCGATTCTGAGCCTCCTGAATCAGGGGAGGCGTATCACTTCGCCGGAATGCCAACCCTCTCGCTTTAATCTTCCCGTTGTTGAAAAGGCCGAAATAACGGTTGGCCACAGGACTTTCCCGGTTCCCCTTCGAGGGAAGAAACGCTACCCACCGATAAATCCCTTCCAGGCTCATCGTCACCCCGGTGGCTTCGCTAATCCCCTGACAGAGTTTTAGAACCTCTTCCTCGGTCAATCCTTTTTTCCGGATCCAGAGGGAATCGGTAATCGCATGGAGAAGTTCGAATCCCTCTTCTTCGCAGATCTCTTTTGCTTGAAGAAGTTTCTCTCTGCCAAAGGCAGTGACTGCCTCGTGCGCCTCAATCCTTCCGAAACGAGCGTTCCTATAGCCTAAATATCCGAAACAGGTCACAAGCATCCACTTCAACGCCGTCTGCTTCCGGTTATAAATCTCTTTTTTGTTTTCTGTTTCCTGTCTTCTGCCTTCCGCCTCCTGCTTTCTGCCCTCTGCATTCTCAGTCTTCTCTCCGAACTCCCCCGATCCGTCTCGGATCGGGGCAGGCGAACTCCGAACTCCGAACTCTATTTCTCTCGCCATCTTCTTCAGCCACGCCCTTCTCTCTAAAATCGGTCTAAGAACTTTCGGCACGATCCCCTCTCGTCTCTCACAAATCGTATAGCCTGCTTCCGGGACCCGGTGGTTCTCGCAGCATTTGCAGAGTACGGTCTCCGCAGAGATATTATGAATGGCCATGATCGTTGGATACATCGAAGCAAAGTCAATCTCCGCCACTTCCTCGAAGATTCCTAACTTCGGCTGAAAAACAAGACCGCCCTTATCCGAAACGAGCAGATCCCATGCTGTCTTGAACCGCTCAGGCTCCCCCTTCCTCCAGGGGATAAGGATACCCTCCTGAAACGCCCGCTCAAGTTGCATCGAAGTAATTGCAGTGCCTGGAGAGGTTCGCGCCATCCGCTGAACCGGAATCTTGGCAAGGCGCGCCAGTTCGATCACCCCTTCCATGCCCGACTCTCCGTAGATGAAGGAATTTCTCCGGTCAATATGCCATCTTCCGAAAAAGAGATGGGCAGGAGCCCGGTAGTAGGTCCGGCCATAAGAAAAGTAAGAATGGCCTCTGGGATCGATCTGCCTCACGATGGGATGGGGTTCCCGGTCCCAGGGGATTGGACTCTTTTGCCTCCTCTCTAGAGAAAAGAGAAAAGGCAGAAGAGAAGCATCTCCGTGATCGCTCAGAATCACATCGGGATTGAACTGTTTGATAAACCTTTTGACTTCTCCAATATCCACATCCTCCATTTCCACCCGGTACCCCTCACATTCCATTAGGAGAGATCGTGTGGAACCATTCTGATTCAGGAAACGAAGCTCCATCACCCGAAGATCTACGAAGCCTTTCCCTTCCACCCACACCGACTCGTTTGGATCAGGACAAATTTCAAAAATGCGTCCCCCTTCGGCTTCAGCCATGCATCCGCCTGTTGGGAAAAGTTGCTTTTCATAAAGATAGACTTGAGGCAAAGGAAGGTCACAGTTGTAGAACGTTATTCTCTCTTCCCATGAAGGAAGAATCCTCGGGAGTCGCGCATAATGTTCCGGATCAGTCATTTCGATCTCCATCACCTCGACCTCTTCCCCGCTCCAGAACTCCTTCTTTCTGGTCCATTGGTAGGCTATGGCCAGTTGATCATTCTGGAGGGACTGATACAAGGTGAGGAGATCACTTTTCTTTCCCTGTGCATAGAACCGGGGCCGAAAAGGGTCTTCAAATCGATGAAGCCTTCCTTCCTCATCTTTGATCCAGAGGATCATCGAGGAGTCAAGCGGGTAGAGATCGAAAAGCCATCCCTTAATCTCCATCGGAATATCTAAAATTATCTCCCTCTCCCCTGGTGGGAGAGGGTAAGGGTGAGGGGGAGAAGCTATTTTCCCTCTCCTCCGACTCTTTCAACTTCTCTCTCAATTCTACCAGAGCCTTTTCGTGTTCGACGAGGATGGAAATCAAGATCGTCTCAAAAGGCCAAGGTCTCGAAGCATAGACCCCAGCCTGCACATGAAGTCTCGCCTTTTCGAAGAGCCGGTCGAGGAACTGCTGATCCTCTTTACGCAGGCCCCTTCGAAATTTTCTCCACTCCTGGACTTCCTGCTCCAAAACCTGACTGAAAGGCAAAACGGTTCGTCCCATAAACAAAACCTCGCAAAGAGCATAGGGCCTTTCGACAGGCTCAAGGCCCTGAGCTTAGTCGAAGGGCATAGCGCATAGCGGAATTCAAAGTAATGCAAAATCTTTTTCTTCTAAGTTTCCATTTTTCATTTTGCAATTTACAATTTTCAATGATGTTTTTGACTCCCATCTCTTTTCCAAAATCATCTTTGGTCCTTCGTCCTCGAGAGATATCCTCCAGACCAGATCCGAAAAATCGGAGAGCCTTTTCATGAGGGATGCTCTTTTAGAACCGGGAGAAACAGCAGACTGAAAAAGAAAGAAAGGTACACCTCCCACAGCCATTTCCTCTACTTTCTTCAGGGCCCTCTCAAAAAGAGGTCGCACCTCTCTCTCCGGTACATCTTCGTCCAGAAAAGTGGTGATGGGTCCCAGAAGAATCACCTGGATTCTCTTCAGGGGCAATTGATCAATTGCCCCCAGAAAGGAAATCAATTTCTCCCTCATCAGGGTTGCCATCTGGTAGCAGGTGAAGGCTCTTGCGATCCGAATCCGCTTAAGAATCTCTTCCGGAGGAATCAACGCTTTTCTGGCGAATGATGATACTATATAAGGATTAAAACGATTCGCCCCATCCAGGACAATGACATCCATCCCTTTGCCTGCCATCCACCCCGCCACATAGGAAGCAATCCCTCCCGTTCCCTCGCCCCGAAAAAGAATCTTCTTGGGTGAGGTAGTTTGAACCTGCGACAGCACTTCATCGAACAGAGCGATCAACGATTGATCCATCTTTCTACCCAAATCAGGTTATCGGGTAATCAGAATATTAGGTTGCAGGGCATCGGTTTATCAGGGTATTAGGTTTTAAACTTGATCTCCTATTATCCTGATATCCTGGTTTCCTGATATCCTGCTTCCTGATCCCCTGATAACCTGATAACCTTAAACTCAAACCTTCCGAAACACCCCAATCACCTTGCCGATAATCTGAACCTCTCCTGATCTCTCTTCGATCCGTATCGTCTCCCAATGTTCGTTGTCCGGCTTCAGTTCGATCTTTCCTTT
>VGSD01000340.1 GCA_016875155.1 Deltaproteobacteria bacterium
ATCGCCTCGGCGGTAAGATTCAGACAGAGATCGTACCCGATCCAGAGGAGAAGGGAAACTTTGTCGTAGATGGCGGGCCTGACTGTTTCCTGACCGAAAAACCAGCCTGTCACCGCATTGCTAAACTGACAGGGATCTTCGACGACGAGTTGCCCACGGATGACTCCAGGAGGAAGACGTGGATCCTGTCGCAAGGCAAACTACATCAGATGCCTGATGGCGTCATGATGTTTGCGCCCACGAAATTTGTTCCGTTTGCGACGACCGGTTTGTTCTCCTGGCCAGGCAAGATCCGGATGGGTATGGATCTCCTTATTCCCCGGAAAAAAATTGTATCAGGAGAGTTGAACGATGAGACGCTGGAAAATTTTGTGGTCCGCCGGATGGGACGTGAGTGCCTTGATCGGCTGGCTGAGCCGCTTGTAGGGGGCGTCCACGCATCCGATCCTGCTAAAATGTCTCTTGCGGCAACCTTCCCGCGCCTCCTTGAAATGGAACAAACTTACGGCTCTTTATTGAAAGCGTTCATAGCCATTCGACGCAAGGTTGAGGAGATGCGGCGCAAATATCCCACCAAACCGGGTGAAAAACCCCGCACTTTCTTCACCTCATTTGTAGGTGGGATGCAGCAACTCACAGACCGAATGGCTGAAGTGGCAGGCCGCGAGAGAATGCACACAGGTGTATCTGTCAGTTTACTCCAGAGCACCTCAGGAGGAGGATGGCGCGCTTCACTCTCTAACGGTTCCACAATCGATGGAGATGCAGTCATCATCGCAACTGAATCATGGGCTGCTGAGCCGCTTATCCGTCCACTTGATCCTGCTATTGCCGATGCGCTTGTCAACATACCGTGCTCTTCTTCAGCAACTATCTCGATTGCATTCAATGAAAAAGAGGTTGGTTTCGATTTGAATGCGTTTGGAGTTCTCTGTCCACTCATAGAGGATCGTGCACTCATGGCAGCCACTTACTCATCAACCAAGTGGCCTGGCCGCGCACCATCAGGCCGGGTACTGCTTCGTGGTTTTGTTGGAGGTCCTCACAACCAGGAGATTTTAAAACGCTCGGACGAAGATCTCGTACGGATCGTGCTTGGTGAATTCCGTGACATCCTGGGTCTCAACCCGTTTGCGACTCCTCTGTTTTCACGTGTTTTCCGGTGGCACTTGGGTATGCCGCAATATACGCTCGGACACCTTGGCCGTGTAGAGTTGATTGAAAATCGCAGCACGAACATCCCAGGGCTTGCACTTGCCGGTGGAAGCTACAGGGGTGTAGGACTCCCGAATTGTATCGAGAGCGGAGAGCGTGCCGTCTCAAAAATCCTCAATGAATGGGGCATCAACCTCGCCGAAGACCATATCGAAGAGAAACGTTACTATTAAAATGGGCCTGCTTCCCCATCGTCCCCCTTATCCTCCGAATTGACTTAGGAGAGATTTTTAAACTTTGATGATGGAAGAGGGCGGTCAATAGGGCAGACCTGCGGACCAGAGAGTTAAATCAAACCCACAACCCCAAGTACCTCCTGGGGGCTGGTGATCAGTTTCTGAAAACCCACCTCTTTGGGGTAAGCGCCAAAAGCAAGGCCCATCAACTGTGTGATGTAGATGATAGGAAGCCCATATTGCGTATTATAAATTTCTTCGATCTGTTTCTGACGGCCGTCGAGGTTTGCCTGGCAGAGAGGACAACATACGACAATGGCATTGGCTCCCGCCTCTTTGGCTTCGCGTAGGATATCATTTGACAGTTTTAGGACGATATCCGATCGGGTCAGGGTCATCGAAACTCCGCAACATTCAGTCTTGAAAGACCAGTCGATCGCTTCCGCGCCTAGAACCCTGATGATCGAATCCATGCTCTGGGGATTCTCCACATTATCAAACCGTGCCACCTTTGGAGGGCGAGTCAATACACAGCCGTAGTAACAAACCACTTTCAAGCCCTCCAGTTTTTTCCGCATCTTTTCGCGAATTCGATCGAGACCCATTTCAAGAAAGACCTCGAGCGGATGCAAGACTTTTACCTTTCCCTGATACTTGTAATCAAAGACCTCATGAATCTTTTTCCTCAATTCAGGATCATGCTCCAACTCCACATTGGCCGCCTTGAACCTGGACATGCAGGCCAAGCAGGGAGCAATCAGTTTATCAAAGCCATCCTTTTCCGCGTGGGAAAGGTTTAAGACGGGCAGGGCGATGGAGAGAAGATGAGAGGTGGCATGGGCAGAGGAAGCTCCACAACAGACCCAATCCCTGACCTCGATCAGATCGATTCCAAGCATTCGTCCTACATATTTGAAAGAGAGGTTGAACTCAATCCCTGAGGAACTGAGAGAACATCCTGGGAAATAAGCATAACGCATGGTTTGATTCCTCTATCCTTTCTCTATTTCTCTAATTCTTGCCATCACCTGTTGAAGTTCTTTTGCCCCCCGGCTCCGATGAGGAAGTAGTTTCAGCTTTCCTCTGATGAGCATGGGATAAGCCATGTCAATGTCTTTGAAAGGGGTGAGCATTCTCAGGTTGATGAGCAGGGCGAGACCAAGTTCATATATCTTTCCAAATCGTTTCACGAGGGCCATAAAGATTCGGTGGAGCGCCGGTATGAAAGGCTGAGGATTGTAGTAATTCTTATCGTTAGACATCTCTCTAAAACCATCGATGACCCGGAGGATGTTGATGTCTTGTGGGCAGCGGGTGTTACAGGTCTCACAGGAGAGACAGATCCAAATAGTTCCTGACCAGGAGATCTCTTCCTCGAGCCCTAATTGAATCGCCCGCATCAATTCATGAGGTTTCATCTCCATCGTATAGGCGGATGGACAACCCAGCGAGCATTTTTTACACTGATAGCAAAGCATCACATTCTCACCTGTCAGGGTTTGAATCTTACGGGCGAGTTGAAGATTCTCCTTTGAAAAGACAACACTCATGACCTCTCCTTTCAACTCAACAGGTCGTGGGACTCGATTCTTTAGGAAGGAGGATCGTGAAGGTTGTTCCTCCTCCCTCTTCACTCTCAACGGAGATGGAGCCGAGATGGGCATCCACAATGCTTTTGACAATGGAAAGACCAAGGCCTGTACCGACAATCTGACGGGTCTCAGCGGATTTCACCCGGTAAAATTTATCGAAGATTCTCGGAAGATCTCCCTTTTTGATGCCAATCCCCGTATCGGCAACTGTGGCCTTGACAAACCCTCCCTCATCATCTAAGGTCACCCAGACCTTTCCTCCTTCCGGAGTGTATTTGATCGCATTGGAGATGAGATTGGTAAAGATTCCCTCCATGCTGGTTCGGTCTGCATGGATCAGAGGATTCTGAGAAGAAATGGGGAATTGCAAACCGATCTTTTTGTTGTCAGCCTCCACCCTCATCAAATCGATTACCTTTTGGATGACCTCCCGTAAAGTGAGGCGTTCCTTGTACTGAACCATTCTCCCTGCTTCAATTTTTGAGAGGTCCAGCAGGTCTTTGATCAAAGCAAGAAGCCCTTTGGTCCTCTCCTTAGCGCGTGAGAGAAGTTGCTCCTGCTTGGCTGATACCTCCCCTGCCATACGATTGAGGATGACAGTCAATTGCTGTTCCACCGCGGCGATGGGCGCTCGAAGTTCATGGGTGACCATGGCAATGAATTCTGCCTTCATCTTATCAAGCTCCTTTAAGTGGCTGATATCCTGAAGGACGGTGACTGAGCCGATCGTTTCGCCGAGGTCATCCCGCACCGGTGCGGTATGGGCGCGTAAAAAAGTATCTCCGGATTCGCCAATGCCCAATTCCTGAGAAACGGAGGTATAACTATGATCTTTGGATTTTAAGCTCTCCTCAATCGTCTTTGAGAGTTCCGAATCGAGGTTGCACTGGGAGAGGAGATTTCCGATCAGGGAGGCTTCAGAAGCCTTCAACATCCGGCTGGCTGCCGGATTTGAAAGGACGATGCACCCGTCTCGATCACACACCA
>VGSD01000341.1 GCA_016875155.1 Deltaproteobacteria bacterium
TGGATAATCCTTGATCCCTTCCAATTTAACCGGCCAGTGATTGACGGATCGAATCCGAAGGCCACAGCCACTCGGACATTGGAGGCAGATGCCAGTGGACCAGTACTCCTCATAGGGAATCCACTCCCCTTCTTTCGGAAGGGCGTGCAAAAGTTCATTAGGGAGGGCCATCCCAAAAGTAGCCGTCCCGATCATTTTCAAAAGGTTTCTACGAGTGATCTTCATCGGTACAGTAATTGAGTTCGGAGTTCGTAGTTCGGAGTTTTGAAATTGGTTTTTTCTCCGAACTCCCAACTCTTAACTCCGAACTGATTAACTCGAGTGGCACGCATAACAATCGATATCCGCGCCTTTCTTCTTATGACAGTCCATACACCATGCCATACTGTTTCTATCAACCATCCTCACCGGCCTCTCTTTCTTACCTGTAAGGCCATGACAGACCGAACAATCTATACTGCTTTGAACATGAATCCAGTGAGGAAAGACAACAAATTTGGGTAGTTCGTACATTCTCTTCCATGGGATCTCTTTGCCGGCTTGAACGTATTTAACCACTTTCAGTGCCTCGGGCCTCTTGCTGATCGCATCTGTTGAATGGCAGGCGCGGCAGAGTTCAATATTCGGAATCCCAGCAGTCCGATGTCTCTCCGCATAACGATGGCAGAAAGTGCAATTCAAATTGGCCGTCTCTTTATGAATGATATGATTGAAGAGAATGGGTTGGTCGACCGAAACCCACGCAAAAACAGGAAAGATGGAGAAGAAGGTTTGCTGCATCTGGACGGGAAATCGATGAATGGCCACAATGGCAACCAGGAGAAGAAGAACAAGAGCGACCAAAAGGAAAAATTTTTTTCTCATACCTGTGATCAAAATAAGAAAGAATGTATTTGACCAGACGTCAGGTTGTCAAGTGAAAAACAGACCATCACCAGTAAGATATAGGTGTTGAGTGACTTAAAAAGGGAGGGTCCATAGGGTCTTTCATATCCACCACTCAAGAACCTCAAGGCTTTCCACAACAACCATCCTCCAACCCCGAATAAACCTCCAATGATCAAAGGTGATTTTAAAACCCCAAACCAAGGGGTGATGAAACTGGCAACCCCTGTGGCAAAGACCCAGACAAAAAGGATTCGATTAAATTGGGGCTTCGTAAAGACTCGGGTCAGGGCAGGAAATCCTCCCTTTTCATAATCCCTTCCAAAATTGAAGTGGAGTATCCAGAAGTGAGGGACTTGCCAGATATAAAAGAGAAAGGAGATAGCCAGAAGGCGAGAATCAAAGAGATGCCCTCCTCCGGATACCCAGCCGATCATCGGAGGAATGGCTCCGACCAATGCTCCGGGAATCACTGCAAAGGGCGTCTTTCTCTTAAGAGGGGTGTAGACAAGGTGATACCAGAATAGGGCAAAAGTTCCCAGACCTAAACCAATCCAGTTTGTTTTAAAGAAAAGAATTAAAACCCCTGATAAGATGAGGAAGAAAGATAGGATCAGGGCTGTCATGGGCAATATTTCCTTCGATGGGATGGGACGGCCTTTTGTCCTCTCCATCCATCGGTCTTGTTCTCTTTCCTGATACTGATTGAGTCCACAGGAACCGCAAGCCAGTAAGAAAACCCCAACCAAAGGGATGATCATGGATAGAGAGATCCCCCGATTTGCAAGGATGAAGCTCACAGCGGCAGAAAGAGTGGCAACTAGAGAGATTCTAATTTTCGTCAATTCCAGGAAGATGCAAATCCAGTGTTTCATTGCCCTAAACCCATAAGAGGAGCGAGCTACCTCAATTCCTTGATATATTGAACGATCCCTTTAATCTCCTCCTCCGATAAAAATCCCTTCTGGGAAGGCATGATGGGAGGATATCCCTTCGCGACATCGTCATTCGGTTCTAACAGGGATGTTCTTAAATAAGCATCATCGGCAACCACCTGCCGCTCTTTTCCCTGTGTCATCACCGTTACCGTTTTTCCGAAAAGACCCTTCAGGGTGGGACCCACGAGCTGAGTTCCATCAACACTGTGGCAGGCTTTACATCCCTTTGCCTCAAAAAGTTTAAGTCCGGACGGAGGAATCATTGCCTCTTTCTTGCCCCCTTCTTCATACCATTTTTGGAATTCCTCCGTTGGGAGGACAATGACTTTCGTGAGCATATAAGAATGTTGTAACCCGCAATACTCCGCACAGAGGACATCATGGGTTCCTGCTTCCATCGGCTTGAACCAGAGATGATTGGTCATCCCCGGAACTGCATCCTGTTTCACCTTAAAGGCAGGGATATAGAAACTGTGAATGACATCCTGGGAGGTCAGAGATAGTGCAATAGCCTTGCCCACGGGAACCCTTAATTCTGGGGCCTTTAATCCATTCTCATATTCGAATACCCAGGACCACTGCCGGGCGATGACCTTCACCTTCATTGCATCCTCTGGAATCTTCCTCAGAGATTGAAACCCTTTTAATCCATAGAAGAACATCGATAGGACAAGAAGGGTTGGAACAATGGTCCAGACGATTTCCAGCCAGGTATTTCCCTCGATGTTTTCGGGTTGAGGATTCCGCTTCCGGTGGTATCGAATGACGAAATAGACCATCAAAAAGGTGATGAGAACCAGCAGGAAAACGGAAATGGCAGCAATATACAGAAACACATTTTCTACGATTCTACCCGAAAAATTGATTGTGTCTGGAGCCATCTCTTCGCCACCTTATCGAAAGGCCACATCAAAAAAAGTTAAACCAATGAAGAGAGCAAAAAGGACCATGATACCCGGGATCATCCATTTAAAAAGTCCGATGCCTTTCTCGTATTTCAGATGCATGAAGTAACTTAAAACAACACCCGCTTTGGCCGCAGCAATGGCAAGGGCGACGGCTATGCCCCATCGTCCCAGATTTCTCCCAGCGACAGAGACCGTAATGCCTGTGAGGATGATTAACCCCACCCAAACGGCAATATAGGTCTTTTGATTGATGGCCAAAAATTCTTCTTTATTCTCCATCCAAGCTCCCATCCCTCTTCTATGTGATCAAATAGAACAACGGAAACAAGAAGATCCAGATGATATCGACCAGATGCCAGTACAACCCTGAATTTTCTAAGGGAACAATGTTTGCCCTGTTTACTTTTTGTTTTGCAATGAGAAAGCCCATGGCAAAGAGCACCCCAAGGCCAACCAGGAGATGAAGCGCATGCAATCCGGTCATCGAATAGTAGAGACCATAGAAGAGAATCTCTCCCTGATTCCGTTCCAGAAGCCTCGGAGAATCAGGAAAAATCTGATGCGAAATCTTCCCTGCCCATTCGAAGTATTTAATGAGAAGAAAAAGAAATCCCAGAAACAGAGTGGCTGCGAGAAACATCAGGGAGGACCGCCGGTCTCCTTTTTTAAGGGAAAGGATCGAGAGGGCCATGGTCAGGCTGCTCGTAATCAGGATGAGCGTATTGATCGTCCCAAGGGGCCGGCTCAGTTCTTCTGCGGCAAGATGGAAGGCTGAGGGGTGTTTAAATCGATAGACCGCATAGAGGATGAAGAGTCCGCCGAAGAGAAGGATCTCCGAAAGGATGAACAGCCACATCCCCGTCTTGGAGCCCTCGGAATGCTGATTCTCATGAACATCCATAATCGTATGGCCCTCTGGTCACTGTGGGGATCTTCTCAAAATTCTCTCGGATGGGCGGGGATGGAATCTGCCATTCAAGCGTAGCCCCACCCCAGGGATTATCTCCAACTCTCTCACCTTTGAAAATGGAATAGAAGAGGTTCACAAACATCAGAATCAACCCGGCGATCAGGATCCAGGACCCGATGGTGGAGATCAACTGGAGCGTATGAAACGGTGCCAGATAATCATAATACCTCCTCGGCATTCCCTCCCATCCTAAGATGAGCATCGGGAAATAAAGCGTGTTAAAACCCACAAAGATCACAGCCCAGGCCAGATAGGAG
>VGSD01000342.1 GCA_016875155.1 Deltaproteobacteria bacterium
GAATTATGGGTCTTTCTGAAAAAGGGTGAGAAAAATTTATATTAAAATCTTCTTTTCTCGGTAGGCTTTAAGATATTCGAGGCAGTAAGGGTCTTGATTGATGAGAGTCCTGCCGGCATAAACGGAGGACATGAGAGCCTGATCCCGGACACTTCCCCCGACGAGACAGGCTAAATATCCGTGCCGGTGGAGACGATAGAGAACCTTCAGGGGTTCTTCGTCAATCATGGATCTTGAGATCGGATGTTGAGACCTTGGAATGATGAGTGGATTCATTTTTTTCCTCTGATATAACGCTAATCAGCGAAAGAGTCAAAGAGATCTCTGAAAAACTACTTTTCGCTCTCTGATTACACACCTGCCTACCGCAGGCATGGATTTTAAAAAACGATTCCACAGATTTTCTTTATTGATCAATATCATTCTAATCTGTGTCATCGGTTGTAAATCAATGAAATCAGAGATCGTTGGACTTTTTTAGAAATTCGTCTCTCAAAATTTACTTGACAAAATCTGAAATTAGCAAAAAAAACCAAGGAGGGTCATATGAAGATGCAGGAGATCAGGGCAAAGGCGAAAGCCCTCGGCATCAAAAATACTTTCGGATTGACCAAAGAAGAGTTGATCCGGAGGGTGCAGAAGGCCGAAGGTTATTTCGACTGTTTCGGAACGGCAAACGAATATTGCGACCAATTCCATTGCTGTTTCAGGGACGATTGCTTTCGCTTTGTTAAGGATTGATCAGAAGGATAGGGCAGAAGTAACACCGTGGCAGCGGCAGGCTGTGCTGATCAGAATGAGTTGTTCCTTATACTTTTTCTTCTTCAATTCCTTCATCAGATTGAACAATCTTTCAAACCGGAACCCGCCGACCCCTTGCCCCAATTGAATGCTGTGAATCACTTTTGATTCAAATGGGCCAGGCAGGTTTATCAATATCCTGAACAGGGGCTTGGACCGGTGTTCCCCGGTCACTGAACAATGAAGAGGTTCGGAACAGTCTTCAGGACAAAGGAAATCGGCAAGGCTCGTATAAAGGTCACCCGTGTTGCCCATCATGGGATTGGGCAATCCACGGAGAGCCGGAATCTCTGTCCTCCTCGCTCCCAGAGGCGTCAGTTGCGAAAGAATGAATTCAAAGGCGAGGTGAAGCGGAACGGCAGGAACGATGTAGTCGGCTTTTCGGCCTCCTGATAGAAATTTGTCAAGATAGAACAGGCCATCGCTAACAGCAGTTTCAACTGAAAGGTGGGAAATTTTTTTAATCGCTTCCTTATCTTTATCGACGACCATGATCTTTGACCGGGGATCTTTTCTGTAGAGTTTCTCCGCGGCTCTGCCTCCAAAACGGCCGCATCCGATGATGATGTAGGAATTTATTTTATCTATCCTCTTCTTCAACATACCCCCAGCTCTTAATATAGTCTTTATAGGTATTTGCATCCATCAGGGATGTAAGATCAAGAATATTCATCATTCGAAGAACGATCATCCACCCTCCTTCGCAAGGCTCATCGTTGATCAGGGTGATTTGTTCTCTCAACTTATGATTTCTTTGAATAATCGTCCCACCGATAGGAGAATAGAGTTCAAAAGAGACTTTAGAGGTCTCGAGAATTCCAAAAAGACTGGATGGTTTAATTTCGCATCCCTCTTCAAATAGATCGATACTCACCAGATCTCCTATCCAGGATTGAGCAAAATCTGTGATTCCAACGGTCGCCCTATCTTCATCAACCCGCACCCAGGTATGGTCCTTACTATATTTTAGATCTTGTGGGAAGACCATTTGGTGTTGAGTTGTCATTGAATGAAGTGGATGAAGGCATTTTGCTTTACCGCCAGTCCAAGTTCTGCTTCTGCGGCTTTGATGATCCCGCAAGGCACAGGGCAACTCGCGTGGCGAATCACTTTCTTCGCTGCCTGGTAAACGATGTCCTCACCAAAAGGGAAGCCCAGTATATCCTGGACGGTAAGGTGAGTAATCATAGAGGCCATTTCATTAACCTGCTCGCAATCTGTTTGGATTGCGATGTCTGCCCCTCTCGGCCCCACTTTCAAGGCTATCACAGTGACAAAAAATCCGCATGCCCCTGGGTGAATCTCAACCTTGGTCATCTCTGGTCCGGTCCAATTTTTGCGTGATTGCTTGAATTAAATTCTCCTCAGTGGGGATAAGGCTTTCAAAACAGAGTTCTCCATTTATAGCGATGGAAGGGAGCGACCTGGCTTTGAATTTCCTGAACATTTCAATTCCCTCCCGATTCCTCAAGCTCCATTCATAGTAATCGATCCTGTCTTTGATTTCTTTCGGAAGATCTGCCACGGCTGCCACCATGTAAACACAGGCAGCTCATTGGGCAAAATCGGTTACAAAGACGTCAACGCGGACTTTTTCCATCTGGACTCCATTAAGGAACTACGCCGCTAATGATCGCGTATCCGAATTTCTCTGAAAGAAGATGTTCCGCCATCCGATCCAATTCACCCTCATCCTTGGCATCGTATACCCCTAACCGAATGGCGTCCTTGAAAGCATTCATGACTTCATTATAAAGGACAGGGAGTTCCTGTTTCCATGGATCTTTAATATCGGCCGTCAGCTCATATCCCTTCACATCTTTCAATCCCGCTTTTACAAAGATATCCATCGTCTCTTTGAGGGGCTGGGCGCCTGCCAGGCAGCAAGCATAGAGGAGAGGGGTATGCAATTCTTTTGGAATCTCGCCTTTTGTGATCACGTCCGAGACAGCTACCTTTTTGCCAGATTTTACTACTTGAGCCATGTTTCGGATCACTTGAACCTTATCCCGGAAAAGACAGAGGGAACATTCACTGATCGCCGCATCGAAATAGCCTCTTTCAAAAGGCATCTTGTGGACATCCCCCTTTTTAAACGTGACAAGAGTTTGGAGACTAAGATTACAGGCCCTTTCCGTGGCATGGTTCACCATCTTCTCAGAAAGATCGAAACCCACCACCTCAGCCTTAAATTTCATGGCAAGATAGAGGGCAGTCTCTCCGGATCCTGAAGCCACGTCCAATATTCGAGAGCCCTCACGGAGACCGACCTCCTTGGCCAGCTTCTCTGTATAGTCCACACCACCGGGATGAAAATTTTCCATCCCTTTAATGAGTTGGTCCTCATAATATCTTACTGTAAATTCCTGAAGCGCTTCTCCTTCAGTCATCACCTTTTCCATATATTTATACTCCGAATAGTTAACTACAACAGCAGCAGGTATTTTTCTCTCCGGCTTCGGGCTTCTGGGCTGTCACTCGAATGCTGGCAATCTTACCTTCAACTGTTTTGATCTCCTTCTGACTGAGAGGCTTATCAAAAAGGGATGCATCAGTCTCCTTGAACATGGAGATCTCTTCATGAGAGTAGATATGCTTTGACTCAATCACTACGTTCGTAAATCCCGAAGCCCGGATCTTATCCAAATAATCCCTTTCCTTGAGCGCCCCTCCGATGCAGCTTGTCCATGCCTCTGCATTTTGGGCGATGAATTTGGGGAGCTTGCTTTGGGTGACAATATCGGAGACTGCAATCCGGCCCTTCGGTTTGACAACCCTGAAGATTTCTCGAAAGACAGAATCCTTGTCGGGAGAAAGGTTAATCACACAATTAGAGATGACAACGTCAACAGAGTTGTCAGGGAGGGGAATGGCCTCCATCTCACCTAACTTGAAATCAACATTTTTCATCCCCATTCTTTTGGCATTTTCATGAGCGCGTTTGACCATCTCCTCTGTCATATCCAGACCGATGACCCTCCCTTGGGGTCCAACTTTTATGGCAGCCAGAAAAGCATCAATCCCACCTCCCGAACCCAGGTCAAGGACTATCTCTCCAGGTTTTAGGTTGGCAATGGCCGTTGGATTCCCACACCCCATGGACATGTCGGCGACTTCTTTGGAGAGACTTCCAATCTCTTCCTTGCTGTAAA
>VGSD01000343.1 GCA_016875155.1 Deltaproteobacteria bacterium
ATGTTTTTAGATTTCTGTTAGGAATACGATTGTGAATAAAATTGCAATTAGATTTTAGAGGAGCTATTCAGATGGAAACCTCCGAACAACCATTTGCAGAGAAATTTGACCTCTATGGCTGCTATCAATGTGGGAAGTGCACAGGGGGGTGCCCTGTCTCCCTTAAATCGAAACTCAATATCCGCCGGTTGATGATCGAAGGGATACTGGGAAAGAGCCTTGATCGCATCGGAGAGAAAGAGGAACTCTGGGACTGCACGACCTGTAAGACCTGTTCCCTGAGGTGCCCCAGAGGATTGAAACCCATGGATTTAGTGATCGGGATGAGGGGAACAATGGTCGAGGAGGGTCATATTCCCAAGACGATCATCGAGGCCATGGAAAACGCTTACAAACATCGCAACCCATGGGGAAAACCGAAGAATAAGAGGACGGAGTGGCTCAAGAGCCTTCCGGAAGATATTAAGATTAAGGACTTTTCCCAGGGAGAAAGCGCCGAATATCTCTACTTTGTTGGATGCACCGCTGCTTCAGATCCGCGAATTCAGGAGATCGCCAAAGCGATGGTATTTGTTTTTCGGCAAACAGGGGTCGATTTTGCCATTCTCGGAAACGAGGAACAATGCTGTGGCAATGAAATACGGAGAATGGGAGAGGCTGGCCTCTTTGAGGAGTTGATGGACGGAAACGTCGAGCGTTTCGAATCCTATGGAATCGAGCGCATTCTCACGGCCTGCCCCCACGGGTTTAATGTTTTT
Source organism: Deltaproteobacteria bacterium (assembly GCA_016875155.1). The sequence goes on from VGSD01000343.1 coordinate 759, forward strand.
AAAAACGAGTACCCCCAGGGAAAGTTCAATATCCTCCATGCCACGCAGATCCTGGCAAAACGGCTGGAAGAAGGAAGGTTTGCTCTCACTCGGGAGATCAAAAACGTCGTCACCTATCACGACCCCTGTTTCCTGGGAAAACAGAACAATATCTTTGATGAACCCCGTGCGCTTTTGACGGCGATCCCGGGTCTCACCTTCAAAGAGATGGACCGTTGCCGTGAAAAAAGCCTCTGTTGCGAGGGAGGCGGAGGAAAGATGTGGGCGGAGTCTTCCTCGGATACCGGTCAGCGATTGGCCGAGGTTCGCGTGAAGGACGCAGTGGAACTGGGCGCAGAGATCCTTGCCACCGCCTGCCCCCTCTGCGTGCTCACCCTTGAGGATGCGGTAAAAACTTCCGGCTATGAAGAGAAGATTCGTGTCATGGATGTGATGGAATTATTGGCGGAGGCCCTCGACTGAAATGACGCTCCATGACATTCAACGGCTCCTTGACGCCGAAGTGATCGCTGGGGAAGAGAACCTGGGCAGGGAGATCAGCCATGCCTTTGCCGCAGACCTCTTGAGCGACGTCCTGGCCATTGCCAGAAGAGGGGCGGAGGGCGCTCTTCTCATTACTGGAAACAGGACCCTTCAGGTGGTTTATACAGCGGATGTAGTGGATCTGGGCGCCATCCTCTTTGTCCGGGGGAAAAGGCCAAATGAGTCCATGGCCCAGTTAGCCAATGAGATGGAGATTCCCCTTCTGATGACAAACTATATCATGTTTGAAACCTGTGGCCGGCTCTATCAACATGGATTGAAAGCGTGCATCGAAAAGGTTGAGGATGGATCAGACTGAAGAAAAGTATCCATTTTATGAGACATTTCATATTGAAGGAGGCAATTTTACTCATGCGGGATCGATCTCGAGCAAGATTAAAAGGATTCTGAAAAATGAGGGATTCCCGAATCATGTGATCCGCAGGATGGCCATTGCCACATTTGAAGCGGAGATGAATGTCATCTGTTATGCGCGGTGGGGAATCCTCAACCTGCTTGTATCCAATAATTTTTTAAAAGTTGTGGTGGACGATGAAGGCGTGGGCATCCAGGATGTCAATCAGGCGATGAAAGAAGGATTTTCCACTGCGGATGAGAGGATCCGAGAGTTGGGATTCGGGGCAGGAATGGGACTATCGAATATCAAGAAAGTGACCGATGAGATGGTGTTAACGTCTGTTGTAAATGAGGGAACCCATCTCGAATTTACAATCAACGTGGAGAATGGAAGTCCATCATAGGAAAAGAAACTTTCTCAAGACGGAGTCGTTCTTTTCATGAAATTAGAAACGCTCGTTCAATCCTTTGGGCTGGAAGTCAAAACAGGGAGCGATCAGCTTCAACAGGAAGTGACCGGAGGCTATGCGGGCGATCTTCTCAGCGATGTGATCGCTCACAGCGTTAGAGGGAATGTCTGGATCACCATTCAGACCCATCCCAATATCGTTGCCGTGGCCAGCCTGAAAGACCTCGCTGCCATTATCCTTGCAGGAGGAAGGGAACCCGATCCGGAAACCCTGAAAAAGGCCGTAGAGGAAGGAATTCCCCTTCTGATCTCTCTTCTTCCCGCTTTTGAATTGATTGGAAGGCTTTATCAAGCAGGGGTCCCAGGGATCGTTTCATGTTAAAGCGATTTCGAGCTGACCTCCACATTCACTCCTGCCTTTCTCCATGCGGGAGTGACGAGATGAAGCCAAAGGCTGTTGTGGATCGGGCCATGGCTGTTGGTTTGGATATGATTGCTATCTGTGATCACAATTCTGCCGAAAATCTGCCCGCTTTTATTGAGGCCGGCAGGAGGGAGGGGCTCACCGTTCTTCCTGGAATGGAAGTCACTTCTAGAGAGGAAATTCACCTTCTCGTCCTTTTCAACCAGATGGAAGACTGCGCCACTCTCCAGGACTGGATTTATCAGCATCTTCCTGGCAGGAATGACGAAGAAGCCTTCGGCCCGCAGGTTCTGGTCAATGAGAAGTCTGAAACCGTGGGGTACAATGATAAGATGCTCATCGGAGCCACCCTCCTTTCCTTTGAGAAAATCGTCTCCTTTGTTGAAACCCTGCAAGGAGTCACCATTGCCTCCCATATTGACCGGCAGGCATTCAGCCTGATTGGTCAGTTGGGCTTTATTCCAGAAGGGATTTCTCTCGATGGCCTGGAGATCTCTCCACGCACCTCTCTTGAAGAAGCCAGGAAGCGATTTTCCCCATATCAGCATTTAGCCTTCGTCCGTTTTTCGGATGCCCATTTCCTTGATGACATTGGAAAGGTATCGACTCACTTTCTTCTTGAGGAGAGGACAACAATCGAAATCAAGATGGCCCTCCATTCACTGGAAGGCCGTGGCGTTGCGGAGGCATAAGACAAAGCAGGGAATGATGTGGAAGACCTCTCTCTCCATATTCTTGATGTGGTGGAGAATGCCATAGCGGCAAAGGCCAACAGGATTGAGGTGACCGTGGTGGAAGAACCCGAAAAAGACCGGCTGACCATCGAAATCAAAGATGATGGAATCGGGATGGATGAAGAAATCCGTCAGAAGGCTTCGGACCCTTTCTTCACCACTCGTACCACTCGGAGGATCGGACTGGGACTTCCCTTTCTGGCACAAGCTGCTCAGGAGGCAGGCGGGACACTGGAGATTGAATCCAGCCCGGGGAATGGGACAAAGGTGAAAGCCACCTTTCAATACAGCCACATTGACCGGAAACCCCTGGGAGACATGACTGAAACGATGACCACGCTTCTTATTGGAAATCCTGATATTGATTTCTGCTATACACACGTGAACGGAGTAAAATCTTTTACCTTCAGGACCGAATGGCTGAGGGAAAGGTTTGATGCTCAACCTTTTGTATCTCCAGAGGCCATCCGGTGGTTAAGAAAACATCTCCAAGAGGGATTAGCCGGAATAGGATTAAACCCTGTTTGAAAGTTGAATCATTTTGTTAATCCCTCAGATCTTATATTTTTTTATCCCCCTTTGGCAAAGGGGGATAAAGGGGGATTTTAAAATGATATCTGGGAAATCTCCCCCGTCCCCTGGTTTATTTTTGTCAAGTACTTTTTTATGTGTTTCTCATAAGCATAGAATATGGAGGTCTTAAGTAATGCACCTTGCCTTACCCTGGTATTTGAGAGTCTCAACAG
>VGSD01000344.1 GCA_016875155.1 Deltaproteobacteria bacterium
TTACCAGAGCTTCCTAAGACAGCAAGCGGAAAGATTCAGAAGTTTCTTTTGAAGGAATGGCACCAAAACAGGGTTCAAGGGGGCAAGGATTCAAGGGGTTGAGTCACTTGAACCCATGAACCCTCGAATCCTTGAATCCTAAGATGAATTGGAGGTTTTCATGGCTGAAAAAGGTTACCGGCTGGGGTGTGACATCGGTGGCACCTTCACCGACTTTGTCCTTCTGAGCGATCAGACCGGGGAGATCAAAACGTATAAGTGCCTCACCACCCCGAAAGACCCCTCGGATGCCGTTGAACATGGAATCCGAGAGATGGAGAAAAAGACTTCTGGATTTGTTCAAACCCTGGACGAAGTGATTCATGGAACCACCCTGGTCATCAATTCAATTATCGAGAGAAAGGGAGCCAAAACAGGATTGATCACCACAAAAGGCTTTCGCGATGTTCTGGAGATCGGAAGGTCAATCCGGTATTCAACGTATGATGTATTTGCCGAATTCCCTCAACCGCTCATCCCGAGGCATCTCCGGTTCGAAGTGGACGAAAGAATCCGAAGCGATGGAAGTATCCTCAAACCATTAGACCCCAAAGAAGCTAGACAGGTTATCCAAACCCTTCTCAAAATGGGAGTTGAATCGATTGCGATCTGCCTGATCAACTCTTTTGAAAATCCAGTCCATGAACGGATGCTCAAAGAGATCATTGAAAAGGAAGCACCTGGAATATCAATCTCCATCTCATTCCAGGTACTGCCGCAGATTAAGGAATACGAGAGGACCAGCACCACCGTAACCAACGCCTACGTGAAACCCCTGACCGGAAGATACCTATCCAAATTGGCTGGAAGGTTGGAGACCATTGGCTTTAAAGGAAAACTCTTTATCATGCTTTCCAGCGGAGGGGTCACATCAGTTGAGACAGCAGCCCAGTTTCCAGTAAGAATCATTGAGTCCGGCCCAACGGCTGCAGTCATCGCAGGTCAATATTATGGGCGCCTTTTCAATATCTCAGAGATGTTCTGTTTTGACATGGGAGGGACCACAGCCAAATCCTGTCTGATTCAGAAAGGGGTAGCAGGAGTTGTTCCAACATTTGAGGTCGGACGGGTCCAAAGGTTCATGAAAGGGAGCGGCCTGACCATTCAGGTGCCTGTGGTTGACCTGATGGAGATCGGAGCTGGAGGTGGAAGCATTGCGAAGGTTAGCCGGATGGGAACGCTTCAGGTAGGCCCAGAAAGCTCTGGCGCAGATCCTGGCCCCATCTGTTACAGTATAGGAGGAACCGACCCTTGTGTCACCGATGCCGACCTCCTGTTAGGCTATCTGGATGAGAACTACTTTCTCGGGGGTGAAATGAAACTCGACCGAGAGGCTGCCAGACGTGGGGTCGAGGAAAAAGTTGCCAGGCCTCTCGGAGTTTCGACGATTCAGGCCATCTGGGGAATTCACGATCTCATCAATGAGACGATGGCTGCTGCTGCCAAGACACATATCGCTGAAAAGGGAGGAAATCCAAAAATTGTGACGATCGTCGCTTTCGGCGGAGCAGGACCGGTCCATGCCTACGGTCTGGCCAAGAAGCTGGGAGCGCCTCGCCTACTCGTTCCGCCCAATGCAGGGGTTGGATCCGCCCTGGGCTTTTTCACTGCCCCGCGCGCATTCGACCTCCTCAGAAGTCATAAGGTTTCGCTCGCCTCTGCCGATTTTAACGAGATCGAAAAGATTTTCAAGGAACTCGAATCTGAAGCCAAACAAATTCTTCAGAAGGAAACCACAGAGAAAAAGGATCCCTCAGGAAAACAAGCCTCTTCTGAGGAGATCAGGTTTGAGAGATCCTTGGATATGCGGTTTGTTGGTCAGGGATCTGAAACGAATGTCCCGATCTCTGAAAAAGATTTTACCTCCATGAGGAAGTCGGATGTACGTAGACTTTTCGATGAGGTCTATGAAAAGTTATACGGGAGGACCTACCCTGACTCTGAAGTCGAGTTCTTCAATTTCAAAGTTAGGGCCAGTCTTCCTGAGCGACTCCTACGCCTTCCCAAAATCGAACAGAAGGGACTGTCCCATGATAAAGCGATCAAAGGAAAACGCCCGGCTTATTCCCCGATTGCGAAGGATTTTATAGACTATGTTGTCTACGACAGGTACAAGCTTTCTCCGAATTCGAAGTTTCGAGGCCCGGCGATCATCGAAGAAAAAGAGTCTACCCTCGTCGTCGGTGAGGATGCATCCATTGCAGTGGATGAGTTTGGGTTTCTGTGGATAGACCTTTCGTAATGCATTGCAGATTTCGGATTGCGGATTGTGGAATGTAGATAGCAGATTGGAAATTCCGAAATCCGAATTCCGAAATCCGAAATTGTTTCAGGGAGGAAAATATGGGACGAACATTTGACCCCATCACATTAGAAATACTCTGGCGGAGGCTAATCTCCATTGTGGATGAAGCAGACGGAGCCGTGGCTAGGACAGCTTTCTCAAGCCTGCTTAGAGACGCTCATGATTATACCTGTATGTTCACCGATCATCTGGGTCGGGAACTGGCCCAGGGAACCTACGTCACCCCCGGCCAATCCGGAGCCATGGCCCTTGGAATTAAGAATCTCGTAAAGAAACTCCCGCCAGAAACTTATAGACCAGGTGACGCTTTCATCACCAATGACCCCTGGGCTCTGGCCGGACATCTCAACGATGTCTGTGTCATGAGTCCAATCTTCTACAATAATAAACTGGTGGCATTCACGGCCTGTGTCTTTCATCACTCGGATATTGGTGGACGCGTCTCTTCGGATAATCACGATGTCTTTGAAGAGGGTCTCTTTATCCCCCTAGTGAAACTCTATGATGGAGGAATTCTCAACCAGTCTGTGATCGATATGATTCGGTGGAATGTGAGGACACCTGATGAAGTGGTCGGAGACATCCGGTCTCAGATTGCTGCTAACCATGTCTGTTCAGAAAAGATAGTGCAGATGCTCAGGGAAACTGGACTGGAGGATCTCGGTGACTTGGGAAATGAGGTTATCAGCCATACGGAAAAAAGCATGAGAGAGGAGATTACAAAGGTCCCGGATGGCATTTACCGGGCCGAAGGTAAAATCGAACAGATGAAGGGCCAGCAGGATCTGGTGGTTAAGGCAGCCGTTGAGGTCAAAGGAGACGACCTGATTGTTGACCTGGATGGTTCATCTCCACAGGTCAACTGGGGAGGAAACGTTGTCTTTAACTTCACCTATGCCTATGTCTTTATGGCAATGAAGAGCATGTTCGGCCCGGATATCCCGAACAACGACGGCTGCACTTCACCCATTCTCCTAAAAGCTCCGGAAGGGAGTGTGATCAACTGCAAATTTCCTGCCGCTGTTGCCGCACGGCTGGTTGTTGGACACTTTCTCACCGAAATCATTTACAGGGCCATGTCCGGGGTATTGCCTGACAGGGTCATTGCAGCAAGCGGAGGAACGCCTGCGCAGATGAATGTTTTTTATGGAAAGAGAAAAGATACCAGGCCCTGGCACTCTGTGATTATCCGGGGCGGAGGAATGGGAGCCAGTTCGAACGATGATGGTAATTATGTTTATATCTTTCCCGCGAATGGGGCCAATACTCCCATTGAAATATTCGAAAGCGATACCCCCCTTATTGTGGAGAGCAGAGAACTTCTCCCTGACTCAGGAGGTCCTGGCAGGATGAAGGGAGGCCTTGGTCAAAGGGAGGTCTTTAGAATTCCTGGTGATCAATACGCCCCTATTCCACCGGTCAATCTTGGAATCCAGGCTGGAAGGCATATTCTTGCCCCAGAAGGGCTCTTTGGTGGGAAACCCGGAGCCAAAGCACAATTCCTGGTCAATGGAGTCCCAGGGAATTCGTTTGGATTGACTCAGCTTAAGCCAGGCGATACGGTGACGATCGATGCAGCCGGC
>VGSD01000345.1 GCA_016875155.1 Deltaproteobacteria bacterium
GAACCCTCAACTTCATTCCATTGGTCTCCACATAGAGTTTTTGATCCGAAACCACGAGCTTGCCCTCCATAAAATTCATGGTCGGGCTCCCAATAAAGCCAGCGACAAATTTGTTGACAGGATGAAAGTAGAGATCGAGTGGTCTTCCCACCTGTTGGATGAGACCATCCTTCATCACCACAATACGGTCTCCCATGGTCATGGCTTCCACCTGATCATGGGTCACATAGATGATGGTTGATGCAAGCCGCTCATGGAGTTTCTTCAACTCCCCTCGCATTTGAACCCTGAGCTTGGCATCCAAATTAGATAAAGGTTCATCAAAGAGGAAGACCTGGGGTTTTCGAACAATGGTTCTTCCTACGGCCACCCTCTGACGTTGCCCGCCGGAGAGCTGCTTCGGCTTTCGATCGAGTAAGCCGGAAATCTCGAGGAGCTCTGCTGCCTCACGTACCCTCTGGTCTATTTCTTCTTTTGAAAATTTCCTCATCTCAAGGCTAAAGGCTAAATTGTCATAAACCGTCATGTGGGGATAGAGAGCATAATTCTGAAAGACCATTGCGATATCCCGGTCCTTGGCGGGTATGCGATTGATCAGACGGTCTCCGATGTAAATTTTCCCCTGAGTGATATCTTCCAAGCCCGCAATCATTCTTAAAGTCGTTGTCTTCCCGCAGCCGCTGGGTCCCACGAAAACCACAAACTCCTTATTTTCGATCTCCAAGTTAAAATCCTTGACCGCGACGACTTCAGAGGACTGTTTGGAAACAAAGTGTTTAGAAACATTTTCCAGGGTAACTTTTGCCATGATGGATTACTCCTTAAGCGCTCCTGTCAAACCCGCCACATAGTGTTCAACAAAAAACGAATAGACTAAGGCCACCGGTACAGAGGCGAAAAGAGCTCCGGTCATCAGCGGCCCCCAGTGATAGACATCCCCACGAACGAGTTCTGTGACCAGACCAATGGGCACGGTCTTGCTCTCCGTCGTCGAAATGAAGGCCAGGGCATATAAAAATTCGTTCCAGGAAAGCGTGAAAGCAAAGATCCCGGCAGAGAAGATCCCGGGGAGAGAAAGGGGGATCACGATCCTCCAGAAGACCCGGAGCCGACTGGCTCCATCAATCATCGCGCACTCTTCCATCTCTTTGGGAATCGATTTGAAATATCCCATCAGCAGCCACGTGCAAAAGGGAATGAGAAAGGTCGGATAGACTAAAACCAGAGACCACAGGGAGTCCCATAACCTGAGGTCGAAGATAATCGTAGCCAGAGGAATGAAGAGAATGGTCGGCGGGATCAGATATCCGAAGAAGATCGCCAATCCGGTGGGGCCGGAGGTCTTAAACTTGAGCCGTTGAATCGCATAGGCTGCGCATAGACTGGCTGCCAAGGAAATCGCTGTTGAGAGAATGGCTACGAAGAAAGTATTGAACATCCACCGGATAAAGATGGTTTCAAAGAGCAGGGTTTTTACGTTGGCCAGGGTTGGAGAGTGAATATAGAACGGGTTGAGTTTTAAATTGTATAACTCCTTCATCGGTTTGAGGCTTGTATTGAACATCCAGTAGAACGGAAAGAGAAGAAAAAAGATAAAGAAGGCCAGTGGAAGATAGAACTTCAATAATTTCTGCCAGAACGACTCGGTCATCCTCAATCCTCTTTTCTTAAAAATTTGAAAGTAGCCAGGACACAGATAACAAGGATGGGCAGAATGAAATTGGAGATGGCTGCCCCTTCCCCGAAATGACCTCCAGGGATGGCCCTCTGGAAAGAGAGCGTTCCAAAGAGGTGGGTGGCATTGGCCGGCCCCCCTTTGGTGATCACCCAGACGAGTTGAAAATCTCCAAATGTCCAGATGGTTGAGAAGGTCGTGATAACTGCCATCAGGGGAAGGATGAGCGGCAAGGTGATTCGCCGGAACCTCTTCCATGCGCCTGCTCCATCAATGGCAGCAGCTTCATAAAGCGTGGGATCAATGGTTTGAAGCCCGGCAAGCAGTCCGATCGTGAAGAATGGAATTCCTCTCCAGACATTGGCAACGATCAAGGAGATCCGGGCATTGGTCGGGTCTCCGAGGAAATCGATCTTATGATGGATGAGGCCTGCCTTCATCAACGTCCAACTGATGGCGCTAAACGTGGAATCATAAAGCCACCAGAAAGCAATGGCAGAGAGCGCCGTAGGAATGATCCAGGGCAAGAGAATAATGGCCCTCACCAGCCCCTTTGCTTTAAAATCGCGGTTGAGGACGATGGCTAAGGCAAAACCCATGATGGCCTTGAAAATCACGGCCACAATGGTATAGAGAAAGGTGTTATAAGTAACCATCCAGAAAGTAGAATCTTTCAGAAGGCTGATGTAGTTATCAAAGCCGATGAACTCTCCCCTTCGACCGACAAGGGTATCCGTGAATCCCAACCAGAGCCCCAGAACAAAGGGGTATGCCAAAAAAATAAGGAGGATGGCTTCGGCTGGAGCGACCAGTAAAAAACCAAGGAAATGACGATTCTCCATCAGGTCGGAGAATTTCTCCCGAAGCCATCCTCCCTTTTCTATCGTTGGTTGCACTGAATTCAGTTCTTTCAAGTCTAATTTTCCTTATTACTCAGAGCATATTTTAGTTTTCATTGCAAGGCAGCTGTCATTGCGAGCGAAGCGAAGCAATCCCCTGAGATTGCCACGTCCCCCGTATCAAGTGCGGGGTCCTCGCAATGACCGTTATGGGTCTTTCGAAGTAAACTACTTTATGCTCCTCTTAATAACTGCGCGCTGCAGGAGCCTCTTTCTTTGGTGGTGCAGGAACTTCCTTTTTGGGCACAGAAACTTTCTTCTTGTAGTACCTGAGGAGTCGCTCTTCTGCAATCTGCGCTGCCTCTTTGGGTGATTTACCCCGTACGCAGGCATCACCGATCAGATCGACTACAATATATTCGGCCATGGCTGCTGCGGAAGCCGGGCCTTCAGGTCCCTCGTAGCCATTCCAGAGCATGTTGGCAATGCAGTCACGGAAGGGAGTGATCTTGGGATCACTGGTCCAGATGGGCAAATTCTTGTAAGCCTTCAAGCTCGGGCCCACATAGCCAATCATGGCATTGATCCAGGGCGCTGCCTGCTCTTCCTCTAACATGAACGTGATATAATGTTTGCACGCGTTGGGGAACTTAGAATATTTGAAAATGAATGCCTGATTGAACAGGTGAAGTTCTGTCGGTCTTTTCACCGGGCCGATGGGCATGTTTACATGGTTCGTGTCTTTTGCAATCTCTGGGAAATCCTTCTTGGCAGCCACATAGATGCTGATGCCATTGGTGGTAGCCGAAATCTCTCCGGCTAAGAAAGCCTTATTATTGTGGGGATCCAGCCAGGAAGCCGCTCCTGGAATCATTGTACCGTAAAGTTCTTTGACAGCTTCCAGAGCTGCCCATGTTTCAGGTGAGTTGATGACGACAGTCCCATCCTTGTCCACGGACTTTCCACCAAAGGTCCAGAGCCAGTGATGAGTCCAATTATTCCCATCGCCCACAGCGTGCCCCAGGGCAAATCCTGTTGGATGCCCTTTATCTTTAAGCTTTTTACACATCTTGATAAATTCATAAACATCACTCGGTGGTTTTTCGTAGCCTGCCTCTTTGACCCAGCTTTCCCGGTAATTGACGCAATTGACCGGTCCACCCAGGGGCAGAGCGAGCCAGCGTCCTGTCTTTGGATTGATTCCATATTTGTAACAAACCGGTTCAAATCCTCCATACTTCTTCCCGAGATAGGTACAAACATCTGTCATATCAACGAGCTTATCCGGATAGAGATGGGGGTCATCATGCCAGCCGAGGACCATATCGTGTCCTGCACCGACTGAGGCAGCCATGGCTGCTTTAGGTCTCACGTCCTCCCAGCTAATGTACT
>VGSD01000346.1 GCA_016875155.1 Deltaproteobacteria bacterium
GTTCTCATGCATGCTTGGGGAACAGCAGGCAACAACAACGCCTTCCAATCCTTTCTCCCTCACTGCCTCCCGGATGATCTGTTGCCCGGGTTCGGAACACATATAGATGTAGTCAATGCTATGGCTGACATCTTCCACGTTGCCCATCTTGTCAGCCACAGATTTCACATCAACCGTGCCTGCAATGTTGACTCCGCAATGACAGATGAAAACACCCAGTTTCTTCATCGTGATTCGTTAGCAAGTTTTTCCCTCTCCCTTGATGGGAGAGGGTTAGGGTGAGGGTAATTATAAAATTCCCCCTCCCCTTCATCCCCTCCCACCAGGGGAGGGGAAAAATTTTATTTAATTCTTTGCAAACAGCGCCTGGACTTTGCTGGCTGCTCCATTGGCATGGGCCACAGCATCGGCGATATCTTTCGGCCCCTGCGCACAGCCAGCGAGATAAATCCCTTCTCTATTTGTTTCTACAGGTCTCAGTTTCCTTTCTGCCTCTGTGAAGAACCCATACTCATCCGTGTTGACACCGAGTTTCTGAGCCAACCCCTTTGCCTCTCCCTGCGGAATGATGGCCGTTGCTAGAACGACCATATCCGCTGAGACCTCCACCTTCTTTCCTGTCAGGGTATCGACCCCCCAGATGACAACCCTGCCATCATCCCTGAAAATCCTAGAAACCCTGCCGCGGAGATAGAGAATCCCCTCCTCTTCCATCCCATGCTGAATGAATTCTTCATAACCCTTGCCTGTGGAGCGGATATCCATGTAGAAGATATAGACCTGTCCGTCATGGACTTTATGTTTGTAAAGCCGGGCATGTTTGGCTGTGTACATACAGCAGACCCGCGAGCAGTAAGGCATATAACGTTCCGGATCCCGCGACCCAGTGCACTGAATGAAAACAACTTCCTTCGGAACTTTGCCATCCGAAGGCCTTTTAATGGTACCTGTCGTCGGTCCGGATGCGGAGTTGAGTCTCTCGAAGGCCAGACCATCGATCACATCCGGAACTACCCCATAACCATATTCGCCGAACGTCTCCATCGGAAGCAGGTCAAAACCCACAGCTGCAACAATGGCTCCGACTTTCACTTCAACAAAACGGTCCTGCTGTTCGTAATCAATGGCTTCAACTGGACAGACTTTCTCGCAGACCCTGCACTTCTTCTCAAGAAAATAGCGGCAGTTGGATGGATTGATGACAGGCTTATTCGGAACTGCCTGAGGCGAAAGCGTGTAGATCGCCTTTCCCAGGCCCATGGATCGGTCGAATTCGGAAGGTCTTTTCGATGGACATTTCTCCTGGCAGAGGCCACAGCCCGTGCATTTCTCCCAGTCCACATAGGCTGCTTTTCGACGGATTCTCACGGTAAAGTCCCCAGCCTTTCCTTCCACCTGATCCACCTCTGAATAAGTGAGAAGTTTAATATGGGGGTGTTGACCTGTCTCAACGGTTTTGGGAGTGAGGGTGCACTGGGCGCAATCCAGTGTGGGGAAAGTCTCCGAGAGTTGGAGCATTCTTCCCCCGATGGAGGGAAGCTTCTCGACCAGAACAACATCATATCCCGCATTTCCAATGTCGATGGATGCAGAGATGCCGGCTATACCCCCACCGATCACCATTGCTTTCTTTATGAATGTTCCATTCCCATTCATATCAGATCAAACCCTTCCCCTTAAAGACCGGCAAAGGATCTACAAAATTCTGTTCGAATCCAAGGGATTGATAATCGAGGCCCATGGCCATTCCGAGAATCTGTGTGAAATAGAGGATTGGAATGGGTTTGAAGTCCAGATGTTTCTGCTTGATTTCAGCCTGCTTATGGTCGATATTGAACGTGCACATCGGGCAGGTAGAAACGACCACCTCTGCCCCGTTCTTAATGGCAGAGGCCAGAATCTTATAGCCACACTCAGTCGCCACTTCAGGCGATCCCACCGATTGAAAAGATCCGCAGCATTCGATCTTATAGGGAAAATCAACTGGTTCTGCACCCATCGCCTCTAAAAATTCTTCAAACAGGGTGGGTTTCTCCTTGTCATCAAATCCCATCTCGTCAAATGGCCGAAGGAGCATACATCCATAATAGGCTGCCGCTTTCAGTCCGGACAGTGGCTTCTTGACTTTCTCTTTGATCTGAGAAAAACCGATCTCCTGTTTCAGAATCTCCAAGTAGTGAAGGACCTTGAGGTCTCCCTGGTAGTTCATTTCAATAAAGTTATTGATTTTCTCCCGCTTCTCCCCATCATTTTGAAACAACCGGTTTGTCCGTTTGATTACATTGAAACAAATAGCGCAGAGGGTCGTCAGCGTGGTTCCCTGCTCTCTCGCTCTGGCTAAAATTCTCGAGGGAGGAAGCAGGGCCATGATATTGTCTGTGGACAAGGGAAAGGTGGCTCCACAGCAGGTCCAGTTCGGCAGTTCCTTCAATTCAAATCCAAGAAGCTGGGAACAGTCTCGGGCCGTCTGATCGAGATTTTTTGCTTTGGTGTAAAGCGTACAACCAGGGAAATAGAGATAATCCATCCACAACTCCTTCCAAATCCCAAATAAACCTCAAATTCCAATTTCAAATGACCTCCCCTCACCCTTCCCCTCTCCCCTCGGGGGAGAGGGCAGGGTGAGGGGGTTTTTGAATTTGGGTCATTGGAATTTATTTGAGATTTGGTGCTTGGAATTTGATGCTTTCATGTTGTTATCCACTTTGCCGTTACGACAAAAACTTCCGAAATCCACTGATAAATGCAATCTGAGGAACTCTTTCCAGAAATCCCTCCGGGAATTCAGAAATCTGGACATGATCCTTCCGATCCTTTTTCCTTAGGACGACCATTCTCAACGCATCCATCACCCTAGCAATATCGATCCCCTTCGGACACCTTGATGTGCACTGAAGGCAGGAGGCACATAGCCAGAAGGTATTGACCTTGAGCGCTTCCTCCTCCAGGCCTAAAAGCGTGTACCGGATGGCTTCATGAGGACCAACCTCCATGGCAAAGGCCACCGGACAACCAGCCGTGCAATTTCCGCACTGATAACAGGCGAAGAGGTTCTGCCCACTGATTAGCTCTACCTTCTTCGCAAACTCATTGTGAACTTTCTCCCGGGTCAGTTCGATTTTCATAATGGATCTCCGAAAACGAGCTTCATTCTGATAAAAAACACTCCCGCTGACAAAACAAACATCTCTCCACTTAACCTTGTTTGTATTTTTTCTCCCCTTCGATATAGAGGTCATTTCCTCGGACATCATTGATGATGATTACTGGAAATTTTTCAACTTCAAGCTTTCGGATCGCCTCGGGGCCAAGATCTTCATAGGCTACGATCTCGGCCCTCTTCACCTTCTTAGCGAGAAGAGCTCCTGCGCCACCAGTGGCGGCAAAGTAAACCGCTTGATGTTTCTTCATCGCATCCTTGACCGATTCGGACCGCATCCCTTTTCCAATCATTCCTTTAAGGCCTTTCTCAATCAAAGCAGGGGCGTAGGCATCCATCCGGTAACTGGTTGTAGGACCTGCTGATCCAAAGATTTGCCCTGGTTTGGCAGGCGTTGGGCCGACATAATATATAATCTGCCCTCGAATGTCAAAAGGAAGTTCTTTCCCTTCTTTTAAAAGATCAAAAAGCCTCTTGTGTGCCGCATCCCTTCCCGTATAGATTACTCCACTGAGCAGAACCCTATCACCGATCTTCAATTTTTCCACGTCCTTATCGGTCAAGGGTGTCTTCAGAGAAATGGCCTCAGTCATAACTCCTCCATTAAACGAACATTGGGAAGATGGGGGGATTAATTTTTTTGTCTCCCCATCTCCGTATCTCCCCATCTCCCTATAGAATAATTTCTTTATGTCTCTGGGCGTGGCACTGAATGTTGACAGCCAGAGGAAAACTGGCGATATG
>VGSD01000347.1 GCA_016875155.1 Deltaproteobacteria bacterium
TATGATGGCCCTTTATAACTCATCTGGAGGCGGTTGTTCAGTTTTTCTTCTATCAACTGAATTCATTTCAGTTTTCCGGGCAGAATGAATTCACCCTGACCCGGAGCGGGAGGAGGGTTGATTTTATTTGGGAAATAATGTAGTTAATATAATCGTTTGCATTCACATTTGTAGGAGAGGAGAAAAAAGAGAAGATGAAACGATTTGAACCGAGCCACATCCGCAATATCGGTACTTTTGGACACGGCGGAGAAGGAAAAACCTCCCTGGTTGAGGCCATCCTCTTCGATACGGGGGAGAATACTCGCCTGGGACGGGTGGATGATGGCTCCTCTTTGATGGATTTTGAACCTGAAGAGATCAACCGGAAGATCAGCATCAGTGCTTCGCTTGCCCATTTCGAATGGGACAAACACCGATTCTATCTCATTGACACACCCGGGTATGCAAACTTCATCGCAGAGGCAAAAGCCTCGATGCGGGTGGTGGATGGAGCGGTGATCGTCGTCGGTGGGAATTCAGAGGTAAAGGTCCAGACCGAGACCGTTTGGGGATATGCCAATGAGTTTCAGGTTCCCCGGATCCTCTATGTGAGCAAGATGGATACAGAGCGGGCTGATTTTTTAAAAGTGGTAGAGGATGTGAAGAAACGATTTCCCTCTCAGTCTACTGTTCCGGTTCAGTGCCCCATCGGGAGCGAAAAGAGTTTTAAGGGAGTCATCGATCTGATTGAGAAGAAAGCCTATTTCTTCAAGGAGGATGGAAGTGGACAGTTTGAATTGAAAGAGATCCCTTCCGAATTGAAGGAAGAGGTGGATAATCTCCGAGAAAAGATGATTGAAGCGGTTGTCGAGATGGATGATCAACTGATGGAGAAGTATCTGGAGTCAGGTGAGGTCTCTAATGAAGAAATCCTCATGTGTCTCAGGAAAGGGACAATGGAAAGAAGGTTGGTCCCGGCGGTCTGTGGTTCCTCCACCAGAAATATTGGAACCCAACCCCTTCTCGATCTGATGATACGCTGTTTCCCTTCCCCTGTAGAGAAAGGGGCGATTCAAGTAAAGAACGTAAAGACGGGCGAGATCGCATCGAGGGAGCCGAAGGAAGATGGGCCGCTGGCTGCTTTTATCTTTAAGACGATTGCCGATCCTTTTGCGGGGAAACTGAGTCTGTTCAGAGTCTATTCGGGAAGCCTCAATGCGGATTCGACCGTTTACAATGCAAAAAAAGATGTCAAGGAGAGGATCGGCCAGATTTTTTTATTGGAAGGAAAGAAACAGAAACCCGTGGGATTCGCAAGCGTGGGCGATATCGTTGCGGTGGCCAAGTTGAAGGAGACGACCACTGGCGATGCCTTCAGCGACGAGAAGAATCCTGTTGTCTTTGAAGAGACCAAGCTACCCCTTCCTATGATCTCCTATGCACTCACTCCGAAATCAAAAGGAGACGAAGAGAAAATAGCAGCCTCTCTTGCCAGAATTCATGAGGAAGACCCGACAATGATGGTGGGCCGGGATGAACAGACTGGGGAGATTCTTCTTTCCGGAGTAGGACAGACCCATGTGGAAGTGATCGTTGAGAAGCTGAAGAGGAAATTTGGAGTGGAGGTCAACCTTTCTACTCCAAAAGTTCCCTACAAAGAGACGATCCGCGGATCGAAACAGGGAATCATTTACCGCCACAAGAAGCAGACGGGCGGGCGGGGACAGTTTGCAGAGGTCCATTTTGATGTTTCTTCTCTTCCCAGAGGAGGAGGTTTTGAATTTGAAAATGCTCTGGTTGGGATGAATGTACCAAGAAACTTTGTCCCTGCTGTGGAAAAGGGAGTTGCCGAGGCCATGCAGAGCGGTGTTCTTGGAGGCTTTCCTGTGGTTGATGTGAAAGTCCGGTTTTACGATGGAAAATCTCACGAGGTCGATTCTTCGGAAATGGCCTTTAAACTTGCGGCGATCATGTGTTTCAAAAATGGTGTTAAAGAAGCTAATCCCGTGTTGCTGGAGCCCATCATGAAGGTCGAGGTCACTGCTCCGGACGAGAACATCGGCGATGTGATCGGCGATCTAAACAGCCGCAGAGGAAGAGTTTTAAAAGTCGAGGCACGGGGAAATTATCAGGCGATTCAGGCCAATGTCCCCATGTCCGAGATGCTCAAATATGCTCCAGACCTCAACTCTAAGACGGGCGGGAGAGGAACCTTTACCATGGAGTTTTCCCATTATGAGGAAGTACCTGGACAGTTAGCCGAGAAGGTCATCGCCCAGGCCAAAAAGGATAAAGAGAAAGAAGATTAGAAAAGATCATTGAAAAATGCAAAGTATAAAATTAGCAATTCAAAATTTAAAACTTTGAATTATATTTTGCACTTATATTTTATGAAGGCTGTCATCCAGAGAGTGAAATCCGCTGAAGTGCTTGTGGATGACCGTGTAGCCGGAAAAATTGGGAAGGGCTTATTGGTTTTCGTCGGTGTGGCCAGAGGCGATGGCGAAAACGATTTGGCTTTTCTTACCTCCAAAATCCCTGAACTTAGAATTTTCGAAGATCAATCAGAGAAGTTTAACCTTTCCCTAAAAGAAATAGGGGGAGAAATACTCGTCGTCTCCCAGTTCACTCTCTACGGGGACTGCAGAAAAGGAAGAAGACCCTCCTTTACAGAAGCCGAAGACCCTGGCCTTGCCAAATCCCTCTATGAACGATTCGTCGTGAAATTGAGAGAACAGAACATCGTTGTCCAGACCGGTGAGTTTCAGGCCAAGATGGAAGTTCACCTCGTCAATGACGGGCCGGTCACGCTTATCCTGGAGAGTAGAAAGTAGAGAGTGGAAGGTATAAAGTGAAAAAACTTATTATTACCCTCTGCCTCATCGGCTTTATTATTCTCTCAACCCTAATCTGTAAAGCCCAGACTCCAAGGGAGAGAAAGGAGACGGGAATGAAAGAGATCAGGGAACCTGCCGTATCCGGAATGTTCTATCCCGACCAACCGGAGGTCTTATCAAAGGACGTAAAGAAATATTTTGAAAGTGCGAAGAAGGAAAAGATTGATGGGGAGATCGTTGCTCTTGTCGCCCCACATGCAGGATATATGTATTCAGGACATGTGGCGGCACATGCCTATAAACTGATCGAGGGAAAGAATTTCGATTCCGTCGTGGTCGTTGCCCCCAGTCACAGGGTTGACTTCAAAGGCGCTTCCCTCTATGACCGGGGAGGGTACCGAACTCCACTGGGCCTCGTTCCCGTTGATTTGGAATTGTCGAAAAGGATGATGGAGAGATGGAAAGGAATTCGGTTTCTTCCCGAAGCCCATAGTCAAGAGCATTCCTTGGAAGTTCAGATTCCGTTTCTACAGGTTGTTTTAAAATCGTTTAAGATTATTCCCATTGTAATGGAACCCTACTGGAGCCACGAGACATGCCAGTTCCTTTCTCAAGCGATTGCAGATACAGTGAAAGGGAAAAATGTATTGCTTGTGGCCAGCACAGACCTTTCCCATTTCCATTCCTATGAAAAAGCTGTCCAATTGGATAAGATCGTCCTTCAACATCTTGACCGGTTTGATTCGGAAGGTTTGAGCCGTGATTTGAGGGGAGGGCGGTGTGAGGCTTGTGGCGGAGGTCCTGTGATCACAGTCATGCTGGCTGCAAAGGCATTGGGAGCTAGCAGTGGAAAGGTTCTTAAGTATCAAAATTCAGGCGATGTGACAGGAGACCGAAGCCGTGTGGTGGGATATGCAGCAGCTGTCTTTTATAAGGCAGCAGGAGGGCAAGAGAAGATGAAGGAAGAGAAGAAAGTGGGTGTTGACCTTGGATTGAGTGAGGAAGAAAAGAAGACACTCCGTCAGATTGCCAAGACGGTGATTGAGAACAAAACGAAAAAGAAGCCCGTTCCTGAATTTAAGA
>VGSD01000348.1 GCA_016875155.1 Deltaproteobacteria bacterium
CTGGGGATTATTACACGGACATTTCGAAGATTAAGCGCATGGTCGGCTGGAGTCCAAAGACTAATCTGGGAGAGGGACTCCGCAAGACGGTTGATTTTTACAGAAAGTACAAAAAGGAATACTGGGAGTAAACACAGTTCGGAGTTTAGAGCTCGGAGATTTAAAACATTTACTCCTAACTACGAACTCACAACTCCGAACTGATTTAGGTGAGGGGATGGTTCCTTTTATCGATTTGACCAGGCAGTACAAAGAAATTGAGAGTGAGGTTCTCTTCGCCACAAAGCGAGTTTATGAGAAGGGGCGATTCATCCTCGGAGAGGAGGTCTCTGCTTTTGAGGAAGAATTCGCGCAATATTGCGGGGTTCGGTATGGGGTAGGGGTGAATTCAGGGACGGATGCGCTTTATCTGGCTTTAAAGGCGGCTGGCATTGGAAAGGGTGATGAGGTCATTACGGTTGCCAATTCGTTTATCGCCAGCGCTTTAGCCGTCTCTTTCACAGGTGCAAAACCCCTGTTTGTGGATATTGATCCCGACACTTACACCATGGATCCGAATGCCCTTGAGGACCTTTTAAGGAAACGGAGAAGAAAAGGAATAAAAGGAATAAAAGGTGTACTTCCTGTCCATCTTTATGGTCACCCCGCCGAAATGGGTACCATTGTAAAGGTTGCAAAGCAGTATGGCCTCACGGTCATCGAGGATGGTTGCCAGGCCCATGGTGCAGAGATTAAAGGAGAGAGAGTTGGATCTTTCGGGACCATGGGATGTTTCAGCTTCTATCCGACCAAGAATCTGGGGGCCTATGGGGATGGGGGGATGGTGGTCACGGATGATAAGAGACTTTATGAAAAACTTCGACTTCTTCGATGTTATGGGGAGAAGAAGAAGTATGAGCATATCCTTCAGGGGGGGAATAGCCGCCTGGATGAAGCTCAGGCCGCCATCCTGCGGGTCAAATTGAGATATCTCGATCAATGGAATAACCAGAGAAGAGAGAAAGCCCTTTTTTATAAGAAGGAGCTTGAAGGGGCAGGGGTGGTTTGTCCGGTCGAAAAAGAGGAATATCGCCCAGTCTATCACCTCTTTGTGGTTCGGGCAAAAAAAAGAGATGGACTCCAGAGGTTCTTAAAAGAGAAAGCGATTGATACCCTCATCCACTACCCCATCCCCATCCATCTTCAAAAGGCTTACAAGGACTTGGGATATCGGAGAGGAAGACCTCCCGGTCACGGAGAAGGTTGCCCGTGAAATTATATCCCTCCCGTTTTTCCCAGAGATCACAAAACCCGAAATAGAGGAGGTGACCACCCGGTTAAGAAACTTTTATGGAAAGCGGTAGCCTGGCAAGGAAGATATTCGGGTCCCAACATCGTTACGATAAAAATGTGGAGATCCTCAACGGTTTCCACCCAAAGGGAAGGCTTTTAGATGCAGCCGCCCGCCATGGCCGGATCTCTTTAAAGTTGAAGGCGTCCGGGTTCGATGTTGTGGCGGCGGATATCCACCCCATCGATTTTCCTTCGCAGGAGATCCCGATTCTGATCGCCGATTTTAACCAGTTACTGCCGTTTAAGGAGGCAACTTTTGACTTCATCCTTTGTTCGAACGGGATCGAATATCTTGAAGATCCTTACGGCTTTGTCAGGGAATGCTATCGGATTCTGAAGGCAGACGGCAAGCTTCTCATCGAGACGCCGAACGCCCTCAATCTTCAGTCAAGAATGGCCAACCTGGCCGTAGGGTTTTATCGTTTCAACGGAAGGCCTTATGACGAGGTGAGTGATCGCTTAGACGGAGAACATCGAATGAATCTCCAGAACTATTATCAGTTGAGGTTCAACCTCCATCGAAACGGTTTCCGTATCATCCAGGTCACCGCGCATGAATTCAGCAACCGGGCCATGGCGTTCTCTTTCATCTATCCGTTCGTCTACCTGGCAACCCTATGGGCTTCTAAAAGAGAGAAGAGGCCTCTTCAAAGGGAGAGGAACAGGGAGATTTTTAAACACGTGATGTCAGCAGACGTGGCCTTTGGAAAACAGCTATTTGTGTTAGCGGAAAAAAATCCTTCTTATCTGAAAGGGATATGAAAATCCTCCACCTCTTCAGTGACTGGAAATGGACAGGGCCCTCAGAACCTATTCTGAATCTGTGTAAAGAGTTGGAAAAGAGAGGCCATGATGTCACCCTCGCTTTCCGCAAGCCTCCATTTCCGGCCGAGGACAGCATCGAGAGGAGAGTATTAAAAGAAGGCATTAAGGCAATAAGCCAGTTTCACTTAGATCGTCCCATTAAGTTTTATCAACCTTCCTCCATCAGGAAAAACCTATTGGATCTTTCAGGCCTTACCCACTACCTTGGCCGGGAAAAGTTCGATGTCTTAAATGTCCACCAATCGCATGACCATATCTTGGGAGGCATTGCGGCAAGAAGGTCTAACGCTCGTGTTGTCGTCATTCGAACCGATCATAAACGAGAGTCTCTGAGTCCAGGTTTCGGGAATCGATTTCTCATCTCCCATTACACCGACGGGATGATTACCTTCTCTGAGAAGGCCAGAAGGGAAAATACAGAACATTTCGGACTTCCCTTAGGAAGGATCGCTAAAATTCCTCCCGCCTTAAACCTGGATCGATATCGTCCCGAAAGGGAATTGAAAGATATGAGGCCGGTTTTCGGGATTGGGACAGAGGATATCGTCATAGGGATGGTAGCGCGGTTTCAGAAATACCGGAGGACAGAGGTCTTCCTGGAAGCGGTGAAAAGAATCGTTAAGGAATTTCCAAAAATCAAAGTCCTTTTGGTGGGCCGGTCGAGCCAGATGAATGAGAGCGTCGTCGAACCGATGAAGAGGCTTGGCATTGAACCATGGGTGGTTCTTGGAGGGTATCAGACAGAGAACTATCTTGATACATTGGCCTGCATGGATATTTTTGTCTTCCTGATGCCAGGTTCGGATGGAACAGCGAGAGCCTTGCGAGAGGCCATGGCCATGGGAAAACCATCGATCGTTGCAGATCGAGGAATGTTACCGGAGCTGGTTGAAGATGGGGTTTCTGGAAGGGTCGTGAAGGATTCCCCTGAAGCGCTGGTCGAAGCTGCCCTTCAACTTTTGAGGAATCCAGAGTTGAGAAAAAAGATGGGTGAAGCCGCCTGTCAAAAAGCCCACCGGGAATTTCGATTGGACCGGCAGGCCGAAGCAGTAGAGAGATTTTATCAGGAAATCATAAAACTTGGAAGATGGAAAAATCGATAACGAATGACACGAATGGTAACGAATAGCACGAATATTTTATAAAGAATGGCCAGAATGGGAACGAATAACACGAATATCATATACCGTGACCTGTCGTACCAAATCATGTCAGCTATATTCGAAGTTCATAAAACACTGGGACCAGGGTATGTAGAATCTGTTTATGAAAAAGCGTTATTGTTGGAGCTAATAAGCAGAGGGATGAGTGTGGACGTACAAAGGGGCTTCGACTTGACCTACAAAGGAAAGAAGATTGGAAATCATCGACTTGATCTCGTTGTTGAGGATAAAATTGTTGTGGAATTGAAAGCGGTGGAACGATTTGCACCTCAACACACAGCCCAAATATTATCGTATCTGAAAGCGAGTGGCTATAGACTGGGCATACTTGTCAATTTTTCGAAGGCTAAAGTTGAATATCGGCGAGTGGTGATGGGGTGAATTCGGTTTGTTCGTGTAATTCGTGTTATTATCATTAGTGACATTCGTATTACTATCATTCGTGTAATTTAATTATATGCGGTTTGCCACAGCCATTCATGACTTCTCCAGAAGCAAGGGGGGCGCAGAAAGATATCTGGTGGATCTTTGCTCCCGGATGACTGAGGAGGGCCACGAAGTCCATGTCTATGCAGAACAATG
>VGSD01000349.1 GCA_016875155.1 Deltaproteobacteria bacterium
AAAGATAAGGTTACGGTTTTTGTGACTCTTGCCATAACTTGACTCCTTTGTTGTTACTTAGTGTTACTGGATTTATTATAGCAAATGTGGATTTACTGTCAAGGAAAAATTAAGGCTGTGTGTTAGCCCTTGACACGGGACAAAAGCCCAAATTGGCAGAAAAGGGGACTGTTCTATTATTAAGGAGGGGGCGAGATTTCGACCATTTCAGGAGGCCATCTCTTCTTCGGAGATGCCTAGGATGTAGAGGATATTTTTAAGGCGGGCCTGTCCCAGGTTCATATTGGCGGCTCGATCGAGTCTTCCTTTGGCATTGTAGGCAATTCCCAGTCCGGCCTGACCCAGCATCAACACATCATTGGCTCCATCGCCAACAGCCACCGTCTGATCCAGAAGAATTCCTTCTTGGCTGGAGACTATATTGACGATCTTCGCTTTATAGGTATTATCAATAATCTGGCCCAAGACCTTTCCCGTCAACTTACCATTCTTTATTTCGAGTTGATTCGCGTACGAAAAATCAAGACTCATCTTCTCCTTCAGATAGTCGGCAAAGTAGTGAAACCCTCCGCTCACCACGCCCAATTTATAGCCCAAGCGTTTGAGCGTTGAGACTAATTCCTCTGCCCCTTCGGACAGCCTCATCTCTTCCCTGATCTTCTCCAGTTCATCCAACTTCAATCCTTTGAGGAGGGCCACACGTTGGATAAGGGCTTCTTCAAAATCGAGATCTCCCCTCTGGACTTTCTCTGTGATTCTCGACACTTCCTTAAAAACCCCTGCCCTCTCGGCCATCTCATCGATGATTTCCATGTCGATGAGGGTGCTATCCATATCGAAAAAGACCATCCGTTTGTTTTTACGATAAGCCTCCATCTTCTGCAGGGAAAGATCAATATTAAGTTTGTGGCTGCTGGCAATCACCCTCTCTTTCAGACGCGATAGGTTCTGAACGTCCTTCACATCGATCGTCAGCTCCACACAGCTGGCACGATGCCGGGTCAGATTGGCGATCATCTCAATATTGGCATTCTCCTCTCCAAGGATGTTTGATATCTCTGCCAGTGCACGGGTATCGCCGAAGTAGGTGAGGACAAAAAGGTTTTTACTGTTTCTCGCCTTTACTTCTTGTTCCGAATAGAGACGAAAGTTGAGCGTCAGGCCGAGATGGCTTGCTTCAAAAAGGAGGTCCTTCAGAACGCCATCCTTCGACTGTTTCGCCCCGCTCATATCCAGGAGAAAGGAGAGGCCTAAAAAATCTTGAAGCGATGCCTGTTCGATGTCGACAATCTCCACCTGATTCTCGACCAGGATCCTGCTGAAGGCGGCCGTGATTCCAGGCCGGTCCGGTCCAGAAACTGTCACCAATATAAAATCTTTTTTGTCGTCCATTGAATCCCCCTTCTACATTTGGGAAATCTTATCCAAGAACCAAAGCCTTGTCAAACGGGAAACGACAGATTGTGATCAAGGAGAGGTTAAGTTGAAAAAACCCGTATCATTTCTTGAGGAGACCAGAGGCTGTTAAATCATCGGCTAACTTTCTTTTTTCATCCGGGGTTAATGGCAGCAAAGGACCCCTCGGTGAACCACCATAGAATCCAAAGACATCCATGGCGGCCTTGACTCCTGCGACACCGAATTTCCCCGAAACCTTCTGATTCAATGTCATCAGTTTGTACTGTTCTGCTTTCGCCTCTTCCAACTTTCCTCCTCTCCAGAGATCATACACTTTGCAACAGACCTCCGGAGCAAAATTGGCAATAGAGAGAACCCCTCCTACACCACCCATCACCAGGGCTTCTAAGAAGAAATTTGCCGATCCGGCCAGCAGATTAAAATCGAGACCTGCAGCCAAGAGATAGGAGGCGAAATTCCCCTTTGAGCTATCCTTCATCCCTACAATATTTGGATGTTTGGAGATCTCCCCAACCAAACCTGTAGTGAAGGTCACCACCGCAACATCAGGGTTATTGTAGAGAAGGACGGGAACGGGAGAGGCGTCGGCGATCGAACGAAAATGTCTTAAAAGGGCGGGGTCTGTCATCTTCTTCGAAAAGAAGGAGGGCGAAATCAAGCTCGCAAAATGGATTCCCATGGCTGTTGCTTCTTTTGTATCCACAATGGAGCATTCAGTAGATTCACGGCCTGTCCCTGCCATGATCACTTTATCTTTTGATGAGGCCTTGATTACGGTTTCTAAAACTTTTTTTTGCTCTGTCTCTGAGAGGCTCTTGAACTCGCCATTCGTCCCAAGGACAAAATACCCCCGAAGCCTGCTCTCATTCAGTTTTTGAATGTTGGAAGCCAACTCATCCAGCAAGAGATGGCCCTCTTCGCTAAAAGGGGTGGTAATGGGGGCAAAAACCCCGGAAAGATTTTCTCGATGTGAGCTCTTTAGGGTAGGACTCATCTTGAATAGCCGAAGCGCTCTTCGAAGATGGGGGCGATCAGGTTGTCTACCGGCACATAATCGTCAGTGAGAATCACCGAGTAGCGTTCCTTCAGATATTTCTGCAATCGGTCCTGCGGCATGACATGGGAGGTCATCTCCTCCCCCTTCTCCTTCTTCACCACTTTGACGAATTGATCCAAATCCAATTTCTTCGGACTGGCCACTACCACGTTGGTGCTGATCCCGATGCTGTCAAAGTCGGAGCTGAGCGTGATGAGGTGGACATTTCCCTTTCCGAACACTTCTTCCAGGGTCCGAATATAGGAGGGCATGAATTGGCCCTTCTTCATGCTGTCGATCACATTGGCTAAAAGCAATCCATCCGGCTTCAGAAGAGCCTTAAGCTGTTCGGCAAACTCTTTCGTCGTCAGGTGGTAGGGGATCGAGAGGTCATTGAAGGCATCTCCGAAGATGAAATCATAACTTCCCTTCTCCTTCGAATTCATCACAAACCAGCGGCCATCCATGTTGTGAGAACGTATCTTCGACTGTTCTGAAATGCCCAGATATTTATGAACAACCCGTGTGACTTCCGGGTCGATCTCCACGACATCAATACTTGACCCTGGATATTTCGTTTCAATATAACGGGGAATGGTATATCCTCCCCCTCCGATGAACAGGGCATTAAAAACCTTTCGTCTCTTTGCCTGCCATCTCACAAACTCTTCGTAAATCCGGATATATTCATACTCGAGATAAGATGGATCATTCAGATCGGTATAGGAGTGGACCAGATGATCGAGCACCAGTGACTCAAGCGTATTATCCTTATTTCCTTTGGTGCTCCGCTTCAGTTTGATCGTATAATAGTCGCTCTCCTTGAAAAAATAGGTGTCATCATCGAGTGGCGGCTTGAAGGCATATCCATAGGCCATCTCGAGCGCACGAGCAGGAGAGGTGGAGACCGAAACCTCTCCCGGACGAAGGGCCGCATAGCCATAAAGCCCGGCAAGGGGAACGACAAGAAAGATGAGTCCAATGAGAATCGAGAGGAGGCCAATCCCTCTCTTGCTTCCGAAGAAACCTCCGAAGATCAGGCCGGAGACGATGAGGATGACGCCCATCGTGATGAGGATATGGCGTGTTCCCATCCACGAGACGAGAAAAAATCCGGTAGCAAAGGTCCCGAGGATGGAACCGAGGGTTGAGAAGGCATAGATCTTTCCCACGACATTGCCTGTCTTGGCCAGGTTGTTCAGCGTCAGTTTAACGACCACAGGCGAAATCATCCCGAGGATGCAGGCAGGACCGAAGAAGACGATCGTGGTGATCAGAAGGATCCGGACCATCAGGCTCGTCTCAAAATGAGCCCCTCCGACCAGATTGGTCAGTGGAGAGATTGAAAACGCTCCCACGCCGGAGAGAAAGAGAAGCCAGCCGAGCGTGGATGAGCGTGGATAGCGGTCTGCAAGCAAACCGCCCAGATAGG
>VGSD01000350.1 GCA_016875155.1 Deltaproteobacteria bacterium
CAGCGCTCCAACTCCTGACAATCGGATTCTTTTATCGTTACCTCTATGGCATGTTTTGGCATGAACATAGTGTATCACAAGCTTAAATATAAATCCAGTTATTTATGAGACATTACATTAGGTAATAGTAATACTCGCCCTCTTATGTTTGTGATAAAAAGTACTTTTATCCGTTGACATTTCAACAATAGCATTGCATTCATATAGTATGATACATTCAAAAGAACTTGACCCTAATTTTAAGATTCTGATCTCAAAAGAACCTGGCGGAGAGAATATCAAGAGATGCTTTTCCTGCGGCACCTGTACAGCCGGATGTCCTGTCAGGGAGATTACTGATCGTTACAATCCCAGGAAGATCATTCGAATGGCTCTGCTGGGAATGAAGAAGGAAGTTCTTTCAAGCCAGTTCATCTGGTTGTGCTCCTCCTGCTATACCTGCTATGAAAGATGCCCACAGGATGTCAGAATTCCTGAATTGATGAATGCGATTAAAAATATTGCTGTGAGAGAAGGTTACGTGCCTCCGGCCATGAAAGCCCAGATCGATCTCCTCTCTTCCCATGGACGCCTCCTGGAAATTACGGAGTTCGAGAATGATAAGCGGAAGGAATCCGATCTCCCTCTTTTACCGGGTCGAACGGAAGATGTGAAGAAGATTCTGAAAAAACTTGGGTTCTATCATGAAGAAGACAGAGGATCGTCCTAAGAACAACGCATATACCCTTTTCCTCGGGTGTACGGTTCCGGTCAGAACCTTAAACTATGAAATTGCTGCAAGGAAGGTGGCCGGAGCTCTTGATATCCACCTGCACGACATCCCGGACTTCAGTTGTTGCGGTTATCCTGTAAAATCGATCAGTCATCATGCTTATCTCCTGATGGCCGCAAGGAATTTGGCTCTGGCAGAAATTAAAGGTCATTCCATCTGCACGCTCTGCAGTTCCTGCGGCGGTTCTCTTGCGGAAGCAAACCACCAGCTCCAGGAAGATAAAAACCTCAGAACACGGATCAATGAAGACCTCTACCAATGGCTCGGATTGCGCTACGAGGGAGAAGTGCAGGTTCTCCACTTTGCACGGATCCTACACCGGGAGATTGGCGTAAAGAAGATCGAATCTAAAGTTCAAGTTGATCTCTCCGGCCTCCGGATCGCACCCCATTATGGTTGCCATTATACCAAACCCTCAAACGTCCATGGCAGGGCAGAAGATCCAGAAGATCCAAAAAGCCTTGATGATTTGATCCGGGCCACAGGAGCACAGTCCGTCTCCTACGAGGACAAGCTCTCCTGTTGCGGTGGAGGAGTCCTGGCAATTGATGAGCAGGTGGCACTGGGAATGGCCCAGAAGAAACTGGAGCATATTAATGCCCAACAGGCAGATGCCATTGTTCTCATCTGCCCTTTCTGTAATGTGATGTATGAATCGAATCAGAAGAAAGTCGAAAAGGTCTTTCAAAAAGAGTATAAACTGCCCGTTCTTTTCTATCCCCAGCTCCTTGGCCTGGCCCTGGGAATCGAACCGGATGAACTGGGACTCAAGATGAATCGTATCAGAACGACAGACCTTTTAAAGAAGATTGTGAGGAGGCCTGCCTGAGATGAATCCAACCCCTAAGAAGCCAGTGGGTGCGGTGCTTGTGGTGGGCGGAGGAATCGGAGGGATCCAGACCTCTCTCGACCTCGCAGAATCAGGACTGAAAGTCTATCTCGTTGAAAAGAAACTGAGCATCGGTGGAACCATGGCACAGTTGGACAAGACCTTTCCTACCAACGACTGTTCCATGTGCATCATGTCTCCTAAACTGGTCGATGCAGGCCGTCACCGGAATATCCAAATCCTCACGAATGCCAGAGTGGACAAGGTCGAAGGCAAACCTGGAAACTTTAAGGTTCTGGTCCAAAAGAAGGCCCGCTATGTGACGATCGAAGATTGCAAGGCCTGCGGTGAATGTTCGAAGGTCTGTCCGATTAAGATACCAAATGATTACGAGCAGGGTTTGGTCACCCGTGCAGCCATCTATCAGCTCTTTGCCCAGGCCATGCCCAGCGCCTACGGGATTGATAAAAAAGGCGATCCTCCCTGCCGCGCTGCCTGCCCTATCCATGTCAATGCCCAGGGCTACATCGCCCTCATCTCAGCAGGTAAGTTTGAAGAAGCCCTTGCCCTGGTGAGAATGAAAAACCCCTTTCCAGGGATCACTGGCCGTATCTGCACCCATCCCTGCGAATCCGCATGCCGTAGAAAAGAGGTAGAACAGCCCATTGCCATTGACGGCTTGAAACGGTTTGTATCAGATATCGAAAAAGAAGATAAGACCGACCTCACTGCTCCTCCTGAAAATGGAAAGAAGGTGGCAATCGTGGGTTCAGGCCCAGCGGGTCTCCTCGCTGCATGGGATCTGAGAAAGATGAGTTATGGAGTGACCATCTTTGAAGCCCTTCCTGTTGCAGGCGGAATGCTTTCGGTGGGAATTCCAGAATACCGCCTCCCACGTACTGTGATCAATAAAGAGATCGACTACCTCCGGCGCATGGGAGTTGAAATTAAACTCAACACCCCCATCAATAAAAACTTATCCCTCCCGGACCTCAAGCGTCAGGGATACGATGCCATCTTCATTGCCACAGGCGCGCATCTGAGCAAAAGACTTGGCCTTCAGGGAGAAGAGGCATCGGGTGTTCTTCATGCGGTTGATTTTCTAAGAAAGGTGGCACTCAATCAATCCGTCAATTTGGGAGAGAAGGTCGTTGTCATCGGCGGAGGAAATGCAGCCATTGATGCCGCAAGAACAACCTTTCGTCTTGGTACAAAAGAGGTGTCCATTGTTTATCGCAGGACCCGAAACGAAATGCCTGCCCAGCCCGAAGAGATTGAAGAGGCAGAACACGAGGGAATCAAGATTGAGTATCTCACGGCACCAACCAAGTTGCTCATTGAAAACGGCTCAATCAAGGGAGTGGAGTGCCAGCGAATGGTCCTCGGCGAACCCGACGAATCCGGAAGAGCCAGACCTATTCCCATCCCCAATTCGGAATTTACGATCGAAGCCGACACCCTCATTCCAGCCATCAGTCAGGAGCCTGACCTCTCCTTCCTCGGTGGGAAAGAAGGAATCCGAATCAATCGCTGGGGAAATATTGAGGCCGATCCTCTCACACTTGAGACCGGCGCAGAATCCATCTTTTCTGGCGGAGATGCAGTCACAGGACCCCAAACCTACATCGATGCCATGGCTGCAGGCCGAAAAGCTGCGATCTCCATCGACCGCTTCCTGAGAGGCCAGGATTTGAGAATTGGCCGTGAGGAAGAGGGTTCGCAGAAAGAATATATCCTTGCGGATATTGACGGCGTTCAATACCGGCCAAGAGCTTCTATGGCTGGGCTTCCTTTTGAGAGAAGGCGAAGTTTTGACGAGTCTTGTCTGGGTCTCAAAGAAGAAGATGTCATCAAAGAAGCTGAGCGCTGCCTCCAGTGTGCAGGCTGTTCAGAGTGTCTTGAATGCGTCAAGGCCTGCGAGGCAAAAGCCATTGACCACAGAATGAAGGATGAACAGATCGAGCTCGAGGTGGGCGCCATCATCCTCTCTCCTGGATTCGATGAGTTCGATCCCACGATCAAGAGCGAATATGGTTACAAGAGATTCGCCAACGTGGTCACGAGCATCGAATTTGAACGCTTCCTCTCTGCTTCAGGTCCTTTTAAAGGTGAAGTCCGCAGGCCCTCTGACGCAACCCATCCTCATCGGGTAGCCTGGATTCAATGCGTGGGATCGAGGGATCCCCATATCGGCAAGGGATACTGCTCTTCGGTCTGCTGCATGTACGCCACCAAAGAGGCGGTCATCGCCAAAGAGCATGCTCCGGACATGAAGGCAACCA
>VGSD01000351.1 GCA_016875155.1 Deltaproteobacteria bacterium
TCCGGTGAGATGAGAAATAGCCGTACACAGGCCTTCATGTCTTGGATCGGCGGCGTAATCGAAGGTTAATCCCATGGTGTGAATCGTGGGCATCTGAATCTCGTCATCCCGGGCAATCTTTTCGCCGTTGTAATAGAGATTGCGGCGCTTCTTTTTTAAATCTTCGATATATTGTTGTTTGGTCCTCATCTTTTCATTCCTCCGCTTTTTGCTCCATCTGTTCTATCTAAAAGCTTCCCAGAGCCGTCGAGACCATGAAAAGCGAATTTAGAGATAAAATCGGCGAGTTCGTTGACCGATACCCCTTTTTTCGGGTGGAACCAGACCCTGGTCCTGGTGATCATTGATGAGATCATAAAGCCAGCCAACTTCACATCCATTTCAGGGAAATATCCAGCCTCTATGCCTCTGCGGATGACTTTTCGAATGATCCGGTCATAATCGTCACGGAAACCTATGATTGTTTTTCGTTTGTCGGGTGAAAGGCTGTCCAGAGCAACGTCAAAAAGCATCTTGGCGGATCTCCGGTAGCTTAAAGTGACTCTCAGGTGGCTTTCAATAATGAGCCTCAATTGTTCGATGGGACTGGTCTGGTGATCGTCTTCGAGATGTTTGATGGGATGGATGATCTGTTCCATTTCCTCTCGAAGCACTTCGAAAAGGATTTCTTCCTTGTCGGAAAAGAAATTGTAGATGTTGGCTGGCCTGCACCCATAGGAAACAGCAATATCACGCATGCTGGTGGCGTTATAACCCTTTTCCCAGAAGAGCCTTCGCGCTGTCTCCAGCATCCTTGATTTTTGGAGACCGGCCTTCACTCCAACTTGATTCATCTGAGAGGTTCTCGATCGATTTGATGAATGAACGACCATTAATCTACTCTGATGATCTTAAACTTGTCAAGCAAAAAATTGGAGATTGCAAAGACCCCTCATGTTTAGTTTCTCCATCCCCCTTTAGTAAAGGGGGATAGAGGGGGATTTTAAATGGTTTTGGAAAATCTCCCCTTACCCCTCTTTGCCAAAGAGGGGGATAAAAGTTCATTTTTATTACTTGGACAAATGACTGGAGACTATAGTTTTCCTCTTAGCCAATTTCATCTGGGACATTAGCTTATTCAGAGCGATGCGATGTTCATCGGTCTTCATACGGTCAAGAAAGGTCATGGCTTCATACTGGATCACCTGTTCCAGAGTGGATTGCATGCCATGGCGCAATAGTTCCTTCGCTTTCTGTATAGCGCCAGGTGGCATGGAGACAATCCTGCTCGCCATCTTCTTGGCCTCGGGCAGAAGTTGGTCATGGGGAATGACATAGTCAACGGCACCTATATCGAATGCCTCGTGGGCATCAAAGGGTCTGGCTGTGAAGATCAGTTCTGCCGCTTTGCCATACCCGATGAGCCGGGGCAGGAAATAGGTGCTGCAGAATTCCGGGGTCGCTCCAATCCGGACAAAAGCACAACTGAATTTTGCATTTTCAGAGGCAAGTCGGATGTCACAGGTGAGCGTGACTGTAAAACCAAAGCCATAAGCCGGACCATTGATGGCTGCGATGAGGGGTTTGGGATACTGTACAAAAGCCCTTGGGAGGTCAACAGAGCCGAATCTCGATTTCTTCCTGTGATCCCGATCCTTTTCCTGGTACTCTTTAAATCGGTTAAGGTCAGCGCCCGCGCAGAAACCCCGGCCCCGGCCCGTGAGAATCATAACCCGGATACGGTCGTCTTCTTCGGTTGCCTTGAGGACGTGAATCAATTCCTCCTTCATCGTTTCACTCAGGGCATTGAGAACTTCAGGTCTGTTCAGATAGAGCAAACCAATCCCATCTTTTCTGATCAATTCGATATCCTTGTATTTCATTACTCCCTCCTTTTATCGGACCCCAGCAAAATTTCAGCGATGATATCCTTATGCTCTTCTTCGGTTCCAAGTGCCGCCCGGATGGCCCAGGCGTCCCTGAAATAGTGTTCAATCGTCTGTTCTGCGATATAACCATAACCGCCAAATATCTGGAGTGCCTCATCGACTACCCTTGCCAATCTCTTCCCAACCTCCAATTGGGTGATGGAGTTGAATCCGGATTCCAGCTTTTCTTGGTCAAACTCCATTGCAGACTTATAGGTGAGCCAACGGGTTACCTCAATATCCACAGCCATGTCTGCAAGTTTATGCCGGATCGCCTGAAATTGGGAGAGTCTTTTTCCAAATTGCTGTCTCTGCTTGGCATGTGCCACAGCCCGATCAAAGGCTCCCTGGGCTGTTCCCAAGGCTTGAGCTGCACTTCTGAGCCCCATAACCTGATGACAATGGTGAACGTGCGCCATTCCTTCTCCTGCATTTCCAATATGGTTATCGAGAGGAATTCGAACATCTCTGAAATTAAGGTCTCCAAAAGGGATCATCTTCAATCCCATCTTCTCAAGCGGATGGATGACGATGCCCTCCTGTTGCCGCTCTATGATTAAGGTGATCCACCCTTCCTTCGGTTCCTTAGAGAGTGTGATGAACCAATCTGCGAGAGAGGCATTAAGCACGTACCGTTTTTCCCCGCGAAGGACATATTCATTCCCCTTCTTCTCGGAAACAGTGGAGACGGAGGAAAGGTCCTGTTCATCTTCCGATTCGGAAAAGGCAATGCTCATTCGTTTTGCCCCCTTTGTTAACGGGACGAGAAATCGTTCCTTCTGATCTTTAGAACCGAACTTCAGGATCGCCTCTGAGCCGATATCAACCACACTCAAAGCACTCCCGATTCCAGAGTCCACCCTACAGAATGCTTCAATTGCGAGAAGGCTTTCGAAAAGACCAAGTCCTTGTCCCCCAAATTCTTCAGGGTAATGAATCCCAATGAATCCTAACTGGGCGGCTTTCTTCCATAGCGACTCCGGAGGTTTTCTGTTCTCATCAAGTTCCAGGGCCAGATCAGGATCAAACTCTCCCTGGGCAAACTCCCTGGCTGCCTTTTGTATATCCTTTTGCACATCCGATAGTTCAAAATCCATCGTCTCCCCCATCATGAGTAAATCCGAAATCCGAATAATAGAAGTTAAACCCTAAACTCAAAACCCATTGAGACTCATTGTTGTCATGCTGAACTTGGTTCAGCATCTCGATTTATCCAGTGGGTGAGATCCTGAAACAAGTTCAGGATGACAGATCCAAGAAATATCAAATATTATTACCTGGAAAATACCTTCGTCACCCCCTCCCTCACCCTCCCCCCTCGAGGGGGAGGGGTGGGTGGGGGGGCATTTTCATCATTCGCGGGTGACGAACCCGTCATGTAAAATTTGTTTCGAATTGGTCCTGCTGGACGCTTCGCCCGGATTTCGAATTTCGAGATTATGGTCTTTACAGTCCTAGTCCTGCAGCAATCACTAAATGTTGAATTTCAGAGGTTCCCTCCGGGATCTTAGCCAGCCTTCCGTCAACGAGAAATCTCTGAACGGGATTGTCCATGGTCAGCCCGGAACTCTTCTGAAGGGTCATGGCTTTCTGGACGATGCCCTGAACCGTTTCGCTGCAGAAGAGTTTAACGATGGAGGCGTCTTTCATCGAAGCCAGGCCTTGATCAAAAAGCCAGGCGCCCCGATAGGTCATATATCTCATGGCCTCAAGCGAGGTTGCCATCTCAGCCAGGATGAATCGAATCGTCTGTGATTTTGAAAGGGGTTGGCCCTGCCTCTGGGTTTTCTTTACATAAGAGAGGGTGGCTTCAAATGCTGCCTGTCCAACTCCCGTGCTTCTGGCTCCATAAGTAAGTCTTCCCGATTTAAGGGTGCCTTCTAACTGGCCTAACCCTCCTCCTTCCTGCTCTCCAAGCATTCTCTCTTTTGGAACATAGCAATCATCAAAAGCC
>VGSD01000352.1 GCA_016875155.1 Deltaproteobacteria bacterium
TTGGATTCTCATAGGCTGTTCTCCTTTCTGGGCTAAGGTAAGGTCGCGCTTTCTTTAGCCTATTTTAGGATAACAGCCTTTTTTATGCACGCACTAAAAAGTGCAAGACTTTAGTCACTTTAGATCACTTAAGTTCACTTTCATCATTTTATAATGCTGATACTCCTGAAAAGTTGAAGCCATCTATCTTGATCGCAGGTGCAACCACTCCTGTGATGAAACGCCTCGAGTAAACGGTCCCCTCAGAGCAGATTCTATGTTCTCTCGAAACAGCACTGACCCGGGAAAGAGCCTTAAGAACCGATTCCGTAAATCTCATATTTTTGATCGGCACCTTGACCTCCCCCTCTTCAATCAAGAAAGTTCCATCACGGGTCATACCGGTCAGCACTGCCTTCATCGGTTCGACCACATTGGTGTAGTGAAAACGGGTCACATAGATCCCCTTTCGAACGGACCGGATCATCTCCTCTAAAGAGGACTTCCCTCCTTTCATAAAGAGATTGACAGGGATCGGGCCCTCTGTATTGGGAGCAATGAGACCATGGCCTGTTGAATCCTTCCCTTCACGATTTCCGGTGAAGGAGTCATAAGTCACCTCTTTTGCCATACCTTCATCAAAGAAGACCACTCTTTGCTTGGGAACTCCCTCAAAGTCGAATGGGATCTGAAGCCCCTCAGGATCAAGTCCATCATCAACGATAGTCACTCGTGAATCCACGACTTTCTTTCCGAATTGATTACATAAGAAACTTCTTCCCTCCTGAATAGCCAGAGCATGAAACCCCAGAAAGCCGAGAAACGAAAGGAGTTCGCTCACGGCATAGGGCTCTAAAATAACCTCATACTCTCCGGGTTCAATCTGAGTGGGCATTCCTCCTGACACTTTTTCAATTGCCTCTTTCGCGAGAGATACAATGTCCAACTTTTCATGATCCCTCGATACAAACCCAGCGTAACCTGAACCTCCATCGTTCTGAACGATCAGATGAAAGACGAGATCCGAATAGCTCTGGTAGGCCTCGACCCCCAGAGAGTTGACCACAGCCACCTCCACTGCTCCATTCGAAAAGGATCCCGAAGCCTCCAAACCCTTTCCCCTCACCATTTTGAAGAGATCCTTGATGATCTTTACTTTTCGAACTGGTGTGAGGGATTCGATATTCTCATGGAAGGTGTCTATCTGTGGAATGGGTTGGGGGTTAGGCAGGGAAACGAAATCCTCATTGGGACGCTGAATCCTGGCGAGGGAGACTGCCTTTTTAATTAAATCTCTTATAGAGGAACGATCGAGAAGATTGGTTGTCAAAACGGCGATTCTCTTGCCTAGGACAACCCTGAGGATCAATGTTCTGTTCTTTTCTGCGACATGCTGATGGATTGAGGATTTGGCAAAACGTGTTAGAGAAGAATCCTCCGTCAGGAGAAGGGCCTCGGTCTGATCCGCAGGAGATTTCTCAACCACATCTTTTAACAAGCGTAGACAAGCTTCTCTACCGGTCATTTTAATCCTTTTCGTATCTCTGTCCCCCTCACCCCAACCCTCTCCCGCCAGGGGAGAGGGGATAATCTTGGACCACTCCCATTAAGTTGCAGAGGGAAAGTTTAAATTCCCTCCCCCTCGATGGGGGAGGGTAAGGGTGGGGGTGATTTTAGCCTGCTCTTTTCTCGATAATCTTCTACCGCTTTTTGAATCGCCATTTCGGCGAGGATGGAGCAGTGGACTTTTGAGGGTGGAAGTCCTCCTAAAGCTTCAATAACAATTTGATCCGTGATCAAAAGGGCCTCTTCAATCGTCTTACCTTTTATCATCTCCGTGGCGATGGACGAGGAAGCGATGGCTGCCCCGCATCCAAAGGTCAAAAATCTTGCATCCACAATCCGATCGGACTCAACCTTGATGAAAAGTCGCATTGTATCACCACAGACAGGATTCTGAGCCTCTCCCATCCCATCCGGGTTCTCCATTTCACCCAAATTCCGAGGATGAGTGAAATGATCAACAACAATGGGACTATAAAGGGGGTGTTCAACCATTTTAAAACCCACAAAGAACTAAATTTACGAATTACACTAATGGTAACGAATTTCACGAATAAAACCTATTCGTGCCTGCGCGCTGAAGCGCTTCGGCGCGCAAGCGTGTCATTCGCTGTCATTCGTGCTATTCGTTTTTTATTTTCTGAGCAAACTCCTTCCCAAACTCGATGGCTTTCTTTATCTCTTCCGGATCAGGAATATACTGTGCGGTCAACTCCTTCTCCCATATCTCGAACTTCTCCTGTTCGAGAATCCTTCGCATCTCCTTGATCGCCCCCCCTCCCCATCCGTACGATCCGAAAAGGCCGAAGAATTTCCCCTTTGGTTTCAGACCTTTCATATAGGTCAGAAAATCACCCATCGTAGGAAACATCCCGTTATTCAAAGTTGGTGAACCCAAAAGAACCCCCTTGGCTTCCAGCATCTCCTCGATAATATCACTGCGATGGTTTGACCGGAGATGGAGAAGTCTTACCTCTGCTCCCTCCTCGATCACGCCTTTCAACACCGCTTTCGCTAATGCCTCAGTGCTTCCCCACATCGTATCATAGACCACAAGGATCTTCCTGCCAACTTTTCCCTGACTCCAATCCACATAGGCCTGTATGATTCTACCGGGATCCTTTCTCCAGATGAGTCCATGGCTAGGCCCGATCATATCAATGGGGATGCCCATCTTCACAACTTCATCTACTTTTTTCAAAATGAGGGGAGCAAGGGGCCAGAGGATATTGGCAAAATATTTTGCCGCATGCTTCATGACCTCATCTCCCACTTCATCCTCAAACCTTTGACAGGAAGCGAAATGCTGGCCGAAGGCGTCATTGGGAAGCAGGACACGATCTTCCGGTATATAGGTAAACATGCTATCCGGCCAGTGAAGCATTGGAGCCTCAACAAAGGCAAGGGTTCGGCGGCCGATGGAGAGGGTTTCGCCTGTCTTAACCACCTTAAAATTCATCGGCCTTTTATAATGTTTCTCCAGCCCCTTCTGGCCTCTCTCGGATGTAACTACGATCGGATTTCCAATTCGTTCCACAATCTGAGGTAGCGAACTGGAGTGGTCCATCTCCACATGGTTTGAGATGATGATGTCAATCTTGGATGGATCGATGATCTCCGAAATCCTCCCTAACATCTCCAGGTAGAAAGGAGCCTTGACCGTATCTACAAGGACATTTTTCTCATCCAGAATCAAATAGGCATTATAAGTTGTCCCTGTTGGAGTGGAATATCCATGAAAATCTCTGACATTCCAATCAATGGCCCCAACCCAATAAATCCCTTTTTTTAGTTCTACGATCTCCATTGTCCCCCCTATTCTGATGTGTTCTATGACTCTGTCTACGGTACACAGGCTTGTTTCGTAAGTTTCGATCCCTAAACATCTTAACCATAAAAAAAGTTTTTCCAAAAATCAACCCTTTCGACTCCCCGGTCTAATCTTTCAACTTCACTTAGGACAGGTATCCAGGGTTACTCAGGGTTGATACTGAGAGGTGTCAAACTCCAATTTAAAAATCGAGGTTTAGCACCGTCGAATGTATCAATTGTTTTCAGCAAAAAAAACCCATCAATCCTGCCGATTGATGGGAGGAGGAAAAGTATTGATTCAATATCCGGTGGGTTACCGGTAATCCTTTCGACTCACTTTTTAATCTCGACTGGTCTGCACAACTCCTCCTGTGCCACAGCCACCCTGCCGCATGCATCACAGACATAATTCAACTTTGCAACCTTGGGCTTGCAGACATGTCTGGGATTGGTCGCTGTAATACCACAGTACTCACAGGTATAGGCTTTTTTAACCTCCTG
>VGSD01000353.1 GCA_016875155.1 Deltaproteobacteria bacterium
AAGGATCCTTTTAAACCAGGGGTCTTTGGCCGCAGCCACCTTTTGGTCCGCCCACTCGCGTCCCAGCTTATAGGCCGCTGCCTGAACTTCGGGAGCAAGTTCAATGATAACGTTGCCACGTTTCTTAAAGACCTCCATGGCTCCCATATCGAGCGCCCCTATCTTGGTCCAGGATTCAAGCGTTGTGATTTTTGCGGCTGTTTCGATCATGGCTTTCATATCTTCGGGCAACTCGTCCCATGCCTTCGGGTTAATCACATATTCAAAGGGGGCAGAAGGCTGGTGCACTCCGGGGATGATGATGTACTTGGCAATTTCATGAAAGCCCATCGGCAGGTTTTCGCCCGGGCAAGCCCATTCCGTCGCATCGATCACTTTTCGTTCCAAAGCCGGCAGAACTTCCCCTCCGGGAAGTGTCACAACGGAAGCTCCCAGCTTGGGAAGAATATCAGCCCATGCGCCCACGGTTCTGAACTTGACCCCTTTCAGGTCTGCCAGGGTACGGATAGGCTTATGAGAATGGGCAAATACTTCTGTCGGACGAAGCCCGCCGGGGAAAGCAACGACATTAAATTTATCCTTTCGAAATTCCTGCCAGAGCTTATATCCATCGCTCTGATACATCCAGTGAATCATGACTTCAGAGTTCGGGCTTCCGGCAAACCCCCCGATGAGGCACGATGCGGCATGAATCCCGATATCGTATCCGGGCCAGAGATGTCCGATCTGACAAACCCCCCTTCGGACAGCATCTGTGATCTCAAGGGCCGGTGCAATCGCTCCGGCCGGAAAAGTATCGATGATAAACCGCCCTCCGCTTATTTTCTGAACGACATCAGGCAATACCTTTGCCATGTCGGTGTAAAGAGGAATTCCCGTCGGCCAGGACGTGGCCATCCTCCACCTCACTGGTTTCGCCTGCGCTCGAACCGGTTTTGCACCGGTCATGACCACCCCCGCTCCGATGGCCATTGCCCCTGTTGTCTTAAGGAAATCTCTTCTTGTTTTTTTCATTGTCTTATCCTCCTTCTTTTTTGAATTTTTCATCCCGTTATTCCGCCAGCAGGGATTTCACTAAATCTACAGCGGAAGCCGCATCTGAAGCGTATCCATCGGCCCCAATCTCTTTTGCGAATTTCTCGGTCACTGGGGCTCCCCCGACGATCGTCTTCACTTGATTTCGAAGACCCGCCCACTCAATGGCCTGAATCGCATTTTTCATCTCAGCCATCGTGGTGGTGAGGAGGGCCGACAAGCCCACGATTTGCGGTTGATATTGCTTGATGGCTTCTATGAACCTATTAGCCGGGACATCGATCCCCAGATCCACCACCTCAAATCCTCCTCCTTCAAGCATCATCACCACCAGGTTTTTTCCTATATCATGAAGATCGCCTTTAACCGTTCCAATGATTACCTTACCCGACATGACGCCTGTGGATTGTGAGAGGATGGGTTTGAGGATGGCCATTCCTGCATGCATGGCTCGCGCGGCGATGAGCACTTCGGGGATGTAAACCTCACCATTTTTGAATTTCACCCCAACCCGATCCATTGCTTGAATGAGGCCTTGTTTAAGAATGTTTTCCGCTGACTCATTCAAATCCAAAGCCTCCTGAGTCAGTCTCTTGACTTCATCCATCTTTCCCTGAGAAAGAGCAGTGTGAAATTTTTCC
Source organism: Deltaproteobacteria bacterium (assembly GCA_016875155.1). The sequence goes on from VGSD01000353.1 coordinate 1,677, forward strand.
TGATCGATCATTCTATTTCTCCTCTCTGTTTATATTTAAAAATAACTCCTGAGTCACCTCTTCACCCGGTTTTAAGATAATGAAATCATTACCCCAGGAACCCCAAAGCATCTTTTCAAAAAAAACCAAGGATCCTTCAATCTCTTCGTATCTCAGTTGAAGAAAATGGGCGTTCTCCCGAGCATGTTGCCGGTGCGTCTCCATCAAGTGGATGCCAGTGTTCACTAAAGCGATTCGGGTATAGTTCTTCAACTCCTCTTTGATCACCCATTCAGCCGTTTCTTTACCATATCGTTGACAATACTCCTGATAGATCCCGAGAGGAGATTTCCCCTCCTCAATCCAGCCTTTGGTGAGATAGTAGGTTCCTGGCTCTTTTTGGTGCTCCTCGTCATACCTTTCAGGGGATCCTAGGAAGAGAGCAATACAATCGTGAACTCGAGGAATGACAATAGAATGGCGGCTGGATTTTATACCAAGAATTCCATTACTGCAAAGCCCGTAACTCAAAATGATATAATCGCCTTCCCAATCGGCTGCTTTAAGGATCTCTGCCTGAATGACCTCTTTCATCTTCTCGGGAACTCTATGCAGGGATTGTTCCAAAAAGATAAAGGAGATTCCATTGGTTTGAAACCGAAGAATTTCATCTTTCATGATGTTGCAGGCGATCACGAGATATTTCATCTGATTCAAGAAAAACTTTTAATTTACCCCGTTAGAAAGCCCCATGTGAGCTTTCCCGTTAGAAAGTTGAAAACTTTCTAACGGGGCTTACTTTAATGAATTTGGGTTGAGTGGGTAGTTTCCGTATTTTTTGATGGCATGAGCCATGGCCCAAACATTTTCCACTTTGCAGTAATCCGTAAGGCTGTTAGCGCTTGTGATGATGTATCCTCCTCCTTGTCCTGCCACAGCAATCCTCCCTTTTACTTCCCGGTCTACCTCTTCAGGAGCGCCCAGGGTAAGGGTATAATCGAGGTCAATATTGCCAAGGATGCAGACACGGTTGCCATACTTCGCCTTCATCTGCCTGATATCCATGGCCGCAGGCTGGATGGGATGAATGCCGTTCATTCCAAGGGTAATGAGGTCATCCAGAAGGGGAAACAGGTTGCCATCGCTATGGAAGACCCAGGGTTTCTTGATTGCATGAGCAACCATTTTTTGATAGGGTAGAAAAAACTCCTGATAGACCTCCCTGTTCATCCAGGGCTGCTTCGTATCCGCAAGATCGTCGTTGGCCCAATAAAAATCGAAATCCATTTGATTCAGGCGCTCTACCACCTTCACCGACCATTCGGAAAATCTCCGGTGGACCTCTTTGACCAGATCAGGGTGGTCATAAAGGTTATAAGAAAACTCGATGATCCCCATACTCTCCAGCAGAGAAGCAGATCCCAGGCGGATCCTGGCAAAAACAGCATAGTCCCCTTTATACTGAGCAAGCCACTTCGATACGATATCATACCGGGCCGGATGATCGGGGTCCGGCAGGTACTCATCAAAAAGCTTCAGAGATTCTTTTGAAGTGAGAAGACCCTTTTTAATAAAAGTCCGACCATCTTCCGTGACTCCCATTTCAGCAATCCATGGGGGAACAAAATCGAAAGTTACCTTTTGAGGGTAATAATAACTTTCTTTGAAACCCACTGCCGCCTGAAAAGCCTGACCTGCTGACGCTTTCCCGCCCATCGGGAAGTGGTACCCAAACCCGTCCATGCCCAACTTTTCACAGAGCTCACCGGGTGTAAAGTTAGTGGTCCCCATGATCTGTTCCTGGAGCCCTTCCTCTATGTCATTTTCGATCCAGGGGACTTTATCTGGGACTCCTCTTTTTAACGCTGTCAAAACCCTATCCCTTGGCTTCATTTCTCTCATGGCACAACCTCTTAAAAGCGTCGAAGGAACTATCATTCATATACAATGCCTCAATAAAAGCATATTTGGAATATTGGTGTCTTGTTTAATTCTGCTTAATTTTGGTAATATTCTGCTATATTTATGAATATTGACGTTTTCCTTTTTTTAAATTACTATTGGGTCGTCCAATGAAAATGAATCATCCAATTTAAATTCTTTAACTCAAATGAAGAACGAACGATTACTGCTGGTCTTGGGCTGCTCGGTCATGGAACAAGAACTTCGACAGTTCCAGAACGGCCAAACCGAAT
>VGSD01000354.1 GCA_016875155.1 Deltaproteobacteria bacterium
GATGAGGACCGATCCGGCTCCATAAAGTCCTTCTGGAATGATCCCTTCGAAGTCGCCATATTCGAGGAGATGATCTTCCACCATCACAGCCAATCTTTTGTCTGCTGGATTCATGGAAGGTCCTTTGGGAATGGCCCATGATTTTAGGACGCCGGCGATCTCCAGCCGGAAGTCATAGTGAAGTCGGGTGGCATGATGTTCATGAACGACGAATCTCATTTATTTCCCTCCTTTCTTCATGGCGATCAAGATTCCTGCAAAGATAAGAATTCCTCCGATGACTTTAAAAGAAGTCAGCCCTTCTCCCAGGATGAAGAACGCCAATATCGTTGAACCCACAGGTTCTCCTAAAATGGCGATCGCGACCAGGGAGGCAGGAAGGTATTTTAATGCCCAGTTGAAGGTGGTATGGCCGATCAACTGTGGGACGAGAGCAAGGAGGAAAAAATAGAGATAGGTAGATGATGAATATCCAAAGAAGGGTTTTTGAAAAGCGAAAGAGATGATGATCAACACGATGGCCCCTGCCGAATATACAGGAAATATGTATGAGAGAAGATCCTGTCCTTTCCTCATCTTTCTCCCAACGAGCAGATATCCGGAGGCAGTCACGGCGCCGAGCAGAGCCAACCCATCTCCCATCAATGCCTCTTTTGATAGAGCTACATCTCCGAAACTGATCAGTCCGCTTCCAAGAAACGAAAGGGCGATTCCGACGATTAAGTTCCATCCCAGAGACTCTTTCAGAAAGAGCCAGGCCCCTAATCCGACAAAAATGGGATTGGTGGAGACGAGGACAACAGAACTGGCTACAGAAGTGTACTTCAGAGAGGCGATCCAGAAGGCAAAATGGAGGGCGAGAAAGATGCCAGAGAGAATTAACCATCTCCATTCAGATTCAGTCCAGTTCTGCCAGCTCTTTTTATGACAAGCAAAAGGGGCCAGGAGAAAAGAGGCGAGAGTCAACCGGTAGGCGGCAATCACCAAAGCCGGCGCATCGCAGAGTTTGATGAAAATGGAAGCCGTAGAGATTGCAATGATCCCAATGGGAAGAAAGAGATAGAGGCGGATCATGCGGATTAACTTACCCCAACACGGAGTTTACTTCAAGCCATAAAAAAGTGTTTGGTTATAGGGTGAAGGCTAAGATGCTCGTTTTGTATTTAGGTTAAGTCATTTGTTAAGAATCTTTGGCCTTAACCCTTTCACTTAACCCGAACGGGCTTCCTTGCCTTAACCTTGACCAAATCATTTTGCTCCCTTTTGATCGATTGACAGAGGGATAAAAAATGGGTAGGGTATAAATATGGATCGTCAAACGATAATGGGTGACGATGCTCGTATCGCTCGCCCCGGCCAATCGACAAGGCGGGCCGGGGAAGCAAGAGACTCGACAAACGAAGCTCGAGCATCCAGTTTGATTTCACGAGCCTCGATACAAGCTTCGACAACGACAGCCGTCATTTTTAACGAATACAGCCTATTCGTGTCATTTGCTGTCATTCGTGCTATTTGTCTCTATGTTCGGAACAATATTTTCAAAAGGGGGGATCAAGATGGATATCTTTGAACTCATGAAGAAAGATGGGCATGAGCAGGTCATCTTCAACTATGACAAAGAGACCGGAATGAAGGCGATCATTGCCATTCATGACACGACACTCGGCCATGCCTGCGGTGGGACGAGAATGGTCAATTATGCCTCCATGGAAGATGCTCTTAAAGATGCGATGAGACTTTCAAAGGCAATGACCTACAAATGCGCGGCGGCTGACGAGGACAAAGGAGGCGGGAAAGGGGTAATCTGGGGCGACCCAAAGAAAGATAAAACCGAAGCCTTTCTCAGAGCCTATGGGAGGTTCATTGAGATTTTGCAAGGACGTTTCGTCACAGGGGCTGCTGATCTCAATCTCAATGAGGCGGATGGTTCGATCATGGGAAAGGAGAGCCGTCACATTCTTGCCAGACCCAAAGAGGAAGGAAGTTCCGGAAATACTGGAGCCATTACTGCTTATGGTGTCTTTGTGGGATTGAAAGCATGTGCAAAGTTCATCTGGGGCAGTGAGGACCTTCGCGGAAAGAAGATTTCTGTTCAGGGACTGGGAGCCGTAGGAGAGCCTTTACTAGGGTATTTAAGAGAGGGAGGCATGGAGATCATTGCCACGGATATGAACGAAAAGACCCTTCAGAGCCTCCAGACGACATACGGATACAAAACGGTCAAGCCCGAAGAAATTTATGAGGTGGATTGTGACATCTTCTCTCCCTGTGCGATAGGTGGTATCCTGAATGATAGGACCATTCCAAAATTGAAATGCAGAATCGTAGCAGGTTGCGCCAATAATCAGTTAGAAGATGAGAAACGGCACGGTCAGATGCTCCATGAGCGCAGGATTCTCTTTGCGCCGGATTACGTCATCAATGCCGGAGGTGTCATCCAGGCCATTGATGAAGAACAGGGCTATCGGCCGGAGCGGGTGAAGATAAAGACAGAGAGGATCTATAACCGCCTTCTGCACATCTTTGAGACTGCTAAAAAAGAGAACATTCTCCCTTTAGAGTCGGCTAATCGCTATGCGGAGATGCGAATCCGGGAAGTCCACAAAATGAGACGCATCTATGTGCCGGAATAGTCGCCTTTAGAATAAAAAAATAACGGTAAGGGTAAGGAGGCCCCTGCCTTCGCCGAAGCGGCTTCGCGCAGGCAAGCGTATCGTAATAAAAGGTTACGTTTGCCCTTGTCGAAGCTCGTATCGAATCTCGTATAACGGTACTGGATACTCGAACTTCTAATGTCGAGTTTCCCGTGGTCGGGTCTAATCGACCTGCTTCCCCGGCCCGCCCTGTCGATTGGCCGGGGCGGGCGATACTAGCATCGCCACCCGTAACCGATTAACGCTAACCGAAACGGGCATCGTTACCGTTACCTTTAGACGAGACCTTTCTTTTTTAGGCTAACTATGCAACGAGACGTTTCTCTCACCATTACAGATGCCTATCGTCAGCGATTTCCTGATTTGAGTTTTGGAATCGGAACAATTCAAGGCTGTACCTTTTTTGAAAAGAGTGAACCCTTCAAACTCTACAAAAGAGAACTCCTGAGAAAGATGCGAAGGAGAGCCCATCTTTCCGAGATCGAAGGACGCATCCATCTTTATGATCAATTCTTTAAGGAATGGGAATATCCCTGTCCTCTTCCCGGTCATTTAAAGCGCACCGTTGAGATGGGGTTTCCCATCCATAACCTCTACATCGATACCCACATTATAGCAGAGATGAATCATGGAATTCTAATGGCCATTCAGGATATGGACCGATTTGAGGGGTCATGGAGGCTCGACCTTGCTGATGAGGGAGAAACCTTTGAGGCTGTTTCTGGTAAGACAATTATTTGTAAGAGAGATGAGATCGTTCTTCGCGATGAAAAGGAGATCGTCTGTTCCCTCTTTCAGGGGCCTGATTCCCGCACAAAAGTCGATCCATCGAGTAAAAATATCGTCGTCTATGTCTTCACTGCACCTGGAATTGTGGAAGAGCATGTATTAAATGGTATTCAACTGGCCCTTGAGATATTAGAAAAATTCGGTGGCGGAAAAGAGTCCTGGTGGAAAGTGTTTAAACCGTGAGAAAGGAGAAACCAATGCCAACCGTTCAGATCAGTTTGCTTCCAGGGAGAACCCCGGAAAAGAAGGAACAACTTATTCAGAAAGTGACAGATGCCATTGTAGAGGCACTTCAGATTCCAAAAGACCGAGTCCACATTATCCTCTATGAAATCCCAAAAGAGAATATCGCACACGGTGGCGTCCCACTCTCAAAGATAAACCCATAAATAGTATTTGTTCATAA
>VGSD01000355.1 GCA_016875155.1 Deltaproteobacteria bacterium
GGCTGGTGTAATCAATTCTTTTTTCTCAGAATTACCCGATTCGAAGCATCCCTTGATGGTAAAGTATCGGGAATGGCACAAGAAATTGGAGCCTCATGAAAGATGGGGGCTTTTTTACTACGGAGGGATTGGCTTTGCCGAACCTTTTGTGGAAGGGTTAAGGAGAGCGGGGAGGAATCTGACCACTGAGACGCTTATAAATGCTCTGGAGAGCTTGAAGGATTTTAAGGGGATCGGTCCCCCTGTCAACTATAGCCCCACTGAAAGACAGGGAGCCAAACATGTCTTCTATGGAAAGGTCAGGCCGGATGGGAGTATCGAGAGATTGACGGATTGGATCAAGATCACCAAATAAAATTGGTGAAAGGGATTTTAAGTATAAACTGTCTAAATTAACTAAAGTAAGAAAAACGAAAGCGATCAATCTACTTGTTTTTTCATTTTAGGCACTTTGGCTCGCTTCTAACTTTTTACTCTCCTCCCTTGTACATCTTCTCGATAATATCCTTATAAGCCTCATTGATCGATTTCCGCTTCACTTTCATGGTGGGGGTCACTTCACCGTCTTCCTCGTAAAGTTTCTTGGGAATGATCGAGAATTTTTTGACCTGTTCCACCTGTGCGAGCATTTTATTGACCCGGTCCACTTCCTTCTGGATCAACTGTTTGATCTCCGGAGCCTGGGTGAGGCTTGAATAAGTGCCAAATTGGATTTTATTGTCCTGGGCATACTTGATCACATTCTCTTCATCAATGGCGATCAGGGCAACGAGAAATTTTTTCCGGTCTCCGATCACTACTGCGTCATTGATATAGGGGCTGAATTTCAGCTGGTTCTCAATATTCTGGGGGGCGATATTTTTCCCACCGGCCGTGATAATCAAATCTTTCTTTCGGTCGGTGATCTTCAAGAACCCGTCCTGATCCAGTTCACCCACATCTCCGGAGTGAAGCCACCCGTCTTTGAGCGTGTCTGCTGTTGCTTCCGGGTTTTTAAAATAACCTTTAAAGATGCCCGGGCCTTTTACCAGAATCTCTCCATCCTCTGCGATCTTCACCTGACACCCTGGCAGAGGCTGCCCGACTTTTCCAATTTTGAGCCGGCCCTTCTGGCTCACGCTCGTCACTCCGGTGCCCTCGGTCTGGCCATATCCCTCTACGAGGGGAAGACCAATGGCATTGAAAAATTTCAGAACTTCGGGTGAGATGGGAGCCGCTCCTGAGTAGGCAATCCTCACCCGATCAAAGCCCAATCGTTCTTTCAACTTCCGAAAAACAGCCACATAGGCAGCCATGTAAGCCAGTTTCAGATAAGAGGGGATCGGTTTAAAGTTCAATTTCAGGCCGGCATATCTCATCCCGATTCCCATGCAGGCTTTGAAGACCATGCGCTTCAACCAGGTGGCATCCGACATTCGAATCATGATACCTGACGCATATTTCTCCCAGATTCGAGGAACACCGCAGGTCACTGTCGGTGAAACTTCTCTCATGTTATCCATGACCGTATCAGGACTCTCAATGAAATTGACAATAGTCTTATAGCGGATGTTGATCATGACAGTAAAAAGTTGTTCAAAGATGTGACACAGAGGAAGATAAGAAAGGGTCTCATCCCCGTCTTTCACCGGATTCACATCGACCATCGCCTCACTCATATAGAGGAGATTGCTGTGGGTGAGCATGGCCCCTTTAGGAGGGCCCGTCGTGCCGGAGGTGTAGATGAGCACGGCCAGGTCTTCTGGTTTCACCTCACTCCTGCGCTGTTCAAATAGACCGGGGTTTTTCTCATCATACTCCTTTCCCAGTTTCAATAAATCATCAAAGCTCATCAACAGAGGGTCTTTGAAACGTTTCAGCCCCTCCATCTCCATGACGATCACCTTTTCCAAATGAGGGGTGTCCTTCCTGAATTTCAGGGTCTTGTCAAATTGCTCCTCATTTTCCGCAAGATAGAATCTCGACCCGGAATTCTGGACGATATAACCGCATTGTTCCGGCGCATTAGTCGTATAAACGCCTGCAGTCACGCCTCCGGCAGACATGATTCCGAAATCGGCATAGACCCATTCCGGCCGGTTTTCACTGATGATCGAAACGCACTCCCCTTTCTTCAGGCCAAGGCTGATCAATCCCATGGCGACATGCCTCACCTTTTCGCCATACTGAGCCCAGGTGACATCATGCCAGATCCCGTAATCTTTGTGTCTTAAAGCCACCCGGTTAGGTTCTTCTTTGATATGTTTTTGGAAATAAGTCAGTAGCGTCATCTCTCTGTCCATCTTCTGCTCCCCCCAATCACCAATAACCAAGCACCTGCCGCAGGCAGGGAATTTGGTTATTCGGATCTGTCTTAAGTTACCTTGTAAAAAGATTCTTCGAATTCCGGCTTTCCTTCGAATCGTTTTAAAAAGAATCCGGCGGCCATGTCCATATTTTCGAAGAAGGCCGGACTCACATCAATTCCTGCCTGGTGAAGACCTTTTAAAGCATCTTGCAAATTCGGAGGGCATCCTTTCACTGCAATCATCTCCTGGATATCCGCGTTGTCTTTATTGGCCTGGACCATGCACTTTCCCAAGAGGATCGTCTTCTTCTTTCCTGGTGTGGGTTTCATTCTCTTTCCGGTCAGGATTTCCACTTCATCCCAAGGCTTTCCTCTCCAAGCGCTAGCAACCGCTATAAGCATGACCGTCGTGAAACCAGAGCAATAAGTACATATGGTCGTATCATATTGGCGAAAGGAGAAACCTTGAACCCCTAATTTCTCCATGGACTTTGGAAGACTCCCGTCCTCTGTGTAAGGAAAGGCATGCTCATGATAGGAAGCGACTGCTTCAACCTTCTCTCCCACCACCTCAATGTCGGATAAATCCATGGGTCTCTCAAAATCCCGGGAAGCATGTACAAGATAAGGAACCTGTGATGGATCATATCCCAGAGCCTTGGCCCCCACCTTATCGGCGGAAAAGATATCAGAAGAGGCAATCAGAATATTGCTCCTCCTGAGCCTCCCTTCAAAAAACGGTCCCCGTTCAGATGTATAGATCCCGTCGAGCAGCGTGAAGGAAGGGGGGAGTTTGTTTGCCAGCCTGGCAACCATGTAACCCAAATCTTTTTCTAAATCAGGACTGTGACATTTTTTTCTTGATGGAACATCAATAAAGCCCTTTAAGTTCTTAATCCCGAGGCTGACCACTGTTTGGCCATGTGTCTTCAGGACAGGGAGATTGACTACAAAATCTCCTTCGAGGATGTCTTCATTGAAATTGAGCACCACCCCTGCCCCCAGGTTAATCTTTTTAAAAGGCCTTTCAAAAACATTTAGGATTTTTATACCGTATCGCTTTTTCAGGATATTGTAGCCGAGGGTTTCAAAAGCATGTGCAGGCGTTTCTTTATCTTTCGGATCGAAAGTTGTAATTCCTTCGATGATGGTGATCTCATCGATTCCTCGTTCTTTGAGGAGAAAGATCATGTCCTCGACCACCCGGGAGGTTGTCACCACCCCCCATTTTGGAAAAGGCGTGGTTCGCGTCCAGAAAACGAGATTTGGTTTTACAAATACCTTTGCCTTGGAGGGCAAGTGGTCCAAACCACGGCATAAATTAACTGCCCTCCTGACTGATTCCAAAGGTTTCTCGTAACGCACAATCGAAACAGTAAATTTTGACAAGTTCATCTCCCCTTTTGTAAAAACAAACCAACACCGACAGCCACAATTTTATAGCCCATTGAGTTTGGGGTGTCAAACAAAAAGTTTGAAACATTTAAAACCCTCTCTAGCAAATTTTAGGGGTTAAGGGTGCTCTTTTTGAGAGCTCTTAAAAACCAATTTTC
>VGSD01000356.1 GCA_016875155.1 Deltaproteobacteria bacterium
GAGCGAACCACAGGGTTAATCTCCCATCCGCCATCATCCAGAATCATCATGGTGAACAATGCATCCAGTACCGTTAATCCGATACCCAAAGTAAGTAGGATCAGTAATTTTGGATGATAACGGTCTATATAGCCACCCCGTTCTCGCTCCTCTTTTCTTCGGAATGCTTTTCTTCGTCCCCAAAGAGTATGCCTGGTGATCGCAGGAGTGGGTTGTTTTCTTCTATCTTTTACTGTTCGTAAATCAAATCCTTCCAAAGAGAGGCTCCCCAGATTGGATCAAGGAATCAATTTATAGAAAAAAATTAAGAAATGATACCTATTTGATACAAACCTATTAAATCAGATGCTGAAACGAGTTCAGCATGACAAGAAAAAGTGTGTCATTCCGAACTTGTTTCGGAATCTCGAATTTTGAAATGACAAATAATTATTTGCGTTTGTATTAGTCAATCGTTAATTGAACAAAGAATAGATTACTGAGGCCTCCTTTTTCGCCTACAATGATTTTCCCAAGATTCAAGATAGATGCGTCAGTAATTCTTCCTAACGTTTCCCTCCTTTCCGGGATAATCCCGATCGAATGAAATCTATTGGTTTCATCCTTCCTGTAGTATTCATAAGCTACCATGATCTCCCACCTATCTGCTCTCTTCCGAATACAAGGATGATTTTCTCAATCCTGTTGGCCACCCTCAAAGCCCACTCTTTCCCAATTCTTTTTCTGAGCCAATAATAAAAGCAAAGGTTCTTATTAATCAGGAAATTCCTCATAAGATTCACATCATACAAGTTTAGTGCCAAGAATGGTTTTCCCCGAATTTACTCAGCTTGATGTAAATTTATCCCAAGTCATTAAAGCATTCTTGTGGGAGGGAAATGTTTTTCTCTTTTTTCCAAATTCTTTTCCCCCTGCCTTTTTATAAAAAAATCAAACTGCTTTTTGGAAATGGGTAATAGGAGGACGGAAAAATTGCTAAATCAGTTGATAAGCTAAAGGAAACGGCGACGGATTAATCGGAGAGGGTCTATCCATTGGAGTGTTTTTAAAGTGGGCATTGTCTCCCAATCAAGGGCTTCGTAGGAGATGTTTTTGAATATCCACACACCTGAAATGTGTAAATGAGGAGGGATATTTTTTTGTGACTTCTTTGGCCTGGCTAATAGGGCAATCATATTTCCTGCTTTAACGATCTTACCAACATTCAGATCATGGGGCAAGTTTGTGTAACCATAGATGGTGCATAACAATGGATAGCGGCTTTCGGGAAGATGATGTTCCACCATCACCGACTTACCGATGAAATCGTCCATCACTCTAACAACAACCCCATCATACAGGACCGGGATCTTTGTTTTTTCGTCAAGATGAAAAATTCTATCCTCCCGATCCCTGTAGTAACATAGATCCAACCCTTCGTGAGGCCTCTCTCGTTTCCCCCGATTACCCCACCATTTGTCCATCGCATTGAACAACATTCCTGGATAGAAGAACCACTCTTGAAAACCGGATTCATCCAGAGCGTTCTCTCGGACAAGAAATTGAGTGAATTGCGATTTCTTTAAGGATGGTGTTTCAGAAAGACCTAAGCTTTTAATCTCTGCCTCTCATTGTTTGACCCTTTGAGCTTTCCATGGTTTCGTTCCAGCCCATGGACCTCCTTGGATCTCCACGGTTCCCTCGATAATATCCCCGATCACACGGCCATTGAATTTCATGGCTATGTTTTGTCCCTCAAAATTGTACCTTACACTGAAACTCAGCTGATCACCTCTCAGCCGCTGGTCTCTAATGCGGATTTCGTGGCCATGAACCGTCACCCTTCCCCGAATCTCCTGAAATTCTTGATTTAAAACCAGCTGGTCTTGTAGTTCACCCCCAAAGGATACACTCTTGAAGTGCCATGTTCCAGTCACATTGGCCGGGATGACCCAGTAGTAATAAAATCGACCGCCTACTTGCACCATTTCATCAGGTTCCCAGTCAGCCATATCAAAGGTATAGGAGATGATCCGGGTTCCAGGTCTGAGTTCAGTAAAAAGCTTTGGGCGGAGTTGATAGTTCAATTCATTCAGGAGATAAAGGGTGACCACCGTTGCTTCACGAATATCTGTCTTGAAGAGGTCTCCCTGAATAAACGTTGTCCGGTGAGCAACGTTTGCTTTTTGGGCATTTTCTTTGCTCTCTTTGATGCGCACTGGGTCGATGTCCACCCCGACGCCCCGTGCCCCAAATTGTTTTGCCGCCATTATCACAAAACGACCGTCCCCACATCCGAGGTCATACACCACATCGTTTTGGTTAACCCTTGCTTTTCTAAGCATGGCTTCCACTACCTCCATCGGGGTTGGCTCAAAGTGTACATCGGGTACCTTTGTCTGCGCATGGCCTGTGATGGAAAAGCCCAACACCATTAAGAAAATCAGGAGAAACCCTGATCTTCGTATCTTCCTCATCGTTTTCTCATTTTTAAAGGAGTGTAATTGTTTATGAAGTTGCCTCAAACCTCTAACATCTTCAGCTACGGCTTTTTCATCTCATCGAGGGTTGCCTTTGAACCACTGTACATGAAACCGATATCTGTGGAGCAGGCCAAGACCGTCATTCCCTTGGCTCTCCACTTTCTTACCAGTTCGGTATTTCCAATGTGAATGCCTGTGGCTTTGCCCTTCTTCTTGGCGGTCTCAACTACCTTCTCAATGGCCTGTGCTAGCACTTCAGACTCCATCTGGTCGGGAATGCCTAAAGAGATGGAGAGATCGTTTGGCCCGATCAATCCCACATCAATTCCCTCAACGCTGAGAATAGCCTCTACATTTTGGATTGCCTCTTTAGTCTCAATCTGGGCAATGATCAGGGTGTGTTCATTTGCCTCCTTCATAAACTCAAGGGCTTTAAGAGGCTTGTAGTCTGTCTGGCCGGTTTGGGTGCCAAATCCTCTCTGCCCGATCGGTGTATATTTGCTGTAACGGGCAATGGCCTCAGCCTGTTCTTTGGTTGAGGTCATGGGTACCATGATTCCTTCGGCACCGGCATCGAGGACCCTTGAGATAAAGAAGGTTTCCAGATGCGGAACCCGAATGATCGGGGCAATGCCTGCTGACTTGGCTCCACGAATCATATAAGCGATGGTTTCCATGTTGTAGTTCCCATGCTCCATATCGATGAGAACAAAGTCATAACCCACCGAGGCGAAGACGACCGGCGCTCCAGGATCACGAACCTGCCGGATCATCGTTCCATAAACACACTCTCCAGATAAAACTCTCTTTCTTAAACCTGCCCAAGTCATAGACACCTCCGAATTTAAGGTTCAGGTTTAGGCTAAGGTTAAGGTCAAAGACTTGTTTTCTTAACCTCAACCTTAACCTCAACCTTTGCTATAGCAAGCCCATCTTCTTCAATATCTCTCTCAATTCATCTTTGGCTTTGGGAGAGATTCCGCCCACCGGAGGCATGCCGACCCCTGCCTCGATGCCCATCAGGTTGAGCGCCTCTTTAATCACGACAGGGAAGGTTCCCAGGTCAAAGGCCAGCCTGAGTGGAGCGAGGCGATATTGTGCGGCCAGAGCCCGCTTGTGATCGCCTGCCATGAACGCCTCATAAATCTCGACGATCACCTTGGGCGCTACATTGGCTGTGGCGGCAATGGCTCCTTTTCCACCATAGCAGAGCGTTCCATAGATCAGGGTATCCCGTCCTGCGAGGACAGAGAATGTATCTCCTGTTCTCCGGATATATTCAGCTGTGAGTGTGAGATCTCCGGAAGAATCCTTGATACCAACGATGTTATGCACTTGAGAAGCCCGGACAGCAAAATCGGCCGA
>VGSD01000357.1 GCA_016875155.1 Deltaproteobacteria bacterium
AAGGTTAGGGCTCAATTGAGACCCTCAAATTACCAGGGTTAGGCAAGGTGCGATACCTAAGAATTTCCAAAAAGTACCTCCTGAAAAAAGTACTTGACAAGAATAAACAAGGCTGGGTGGGGTTATTATTGAGGGAAAATTATAAGAGGGGATGGAGGGATGAATTAGTTTAAGAAACGGGCTTTTCCCGTTCCAACTGCTGGATCCCCAGTTTGTCCATCTTATATTTCAAGATCCTTCGGCTGATCCCTAAAATCTCTGCGGCATGCGATTGAACAAAATGGGCTCTCCTTAAGGCATCCAGAATGATCTCTTTTTCGAATTCTTCCTCTGCTTTTGAAAAGGAGATCTGGCCACTTAAGACCGACTCCCGTAGCCCATTTGTTTTGGATTGATTGACAATGGGAAGAGGTAGTTCTTCAGGCTGGATGTACTCTTGATTGGTGAGAGCAATCACCCGCTCGATCAGGTTCTCCAGTTCCCTGACATTTCCAGGCCATTCATAGCTCATGATCAATTCCAATGCTTCTTTGCTGACCCCTTTTACCTTTTTCTGATTCTCTTCAGAGAATTTCTTTATAAAATGGTCGACCAATAAGGGAATGTCCTCTTGTCGTTCCCGTAAGGGAGGAAGGATGATGGGTACCACATTGATCCGGTAGTAGAGATCCTCCCGGAACTGCCCTTTCTTGGTGAGTTGCGGCAAATCCTTATTCGTCGCTGTAATCAGCCTCACATCGACCTTGATTGTCTTTGAGCCTCCAACACGGTTGAACTCCTTCTCTTCGAGAAACCGGAGGATTTTGGCCTGGGTCATCAGGCTCAATTCGCCAATCTCATCGAGAAAGAGGGTCCCCTGATGGGCGACTTCAAAACGGCCCAGTTTTTTCTCAATGGCATTGGTAAAGGCTCCCTTTTCATGGCCAAACAATTCACTCTCGATCAGCGTCTCCGGAATGGCTGCGCAGTTAATGGTGACGAAGGGATGATTTTTCCGGGGACTATGGTAATGGATGGCCCGGGAGATGAGCTCTTTCCCTGTTCCGCTCTCTCCCATGATCAGGACCGTTGACCGGGTCTCAGCCACTTGTTTCACTAATTTAAATATCTCTTTCATCCCTTTGCTCTTTCCCACAATATTTTCGAAGCCGAAATTTCGGTCGACTTCCATCCAGAGGCGCTGGTTTTCCTCCTTCAGCGCCCTTGTGGAAAGAGCCCGGTTGACGATCAAACGGAGTTCATCCACATCGAAAGGTTTGGTAATATAGTCATAGGCTCCGAGCTTCATCGCTTCGACGGCTGTTTTTACTGTCTTGGTGGCAGTGATCATAATGACGATTTGATCGGGTAGGGTCTGTTTTAGTTTTTCGAGAACCCGCAGACCATCCATGTCCGGCAGGATGAGATCGAGAAGAATGACATCAGGGACCTGGCCATGGATCTGACGAAATGCCTCTTCCGCATTTTTCGCCAAAACAACCTGGTACTCCCCTTTCAGGATCATCTTTAAAGATTCTCTGGCTCCTACCTCATCATCAACCACCAAAATGCTTTTCATCGCCCCAGCTCCAACCATCATGACTCCTTTATCTTGTTAAAATCATTCCCCTTCAATGTCTCGTGGGGGTTTACGAATCGGTCGCTCGATAGGTGATCACCTTTCTTCTCTCTGCAGGAAATCTCATTGAGACGAGAGTCCTGAGCTTATTCTCATTTACTTCGATTCTCATCACTCCACGATTTCTTTCGATCATCTCCCTGAGAAGTCTTATCTCCAGATCGGTCAACTCCTTTTCTTGAAACGATGGGATCCCCAATAACGTATCCAGGGGTTCGACGGGTTTCTTATATCCGGTGAAGACGATCATGATCTCAATATATCGTTCTCCCTTCAAAGAGGAAGCCTTCCTCTCCCCATTTCCCTTCTGGTCATCCAGGGATTTGGTTAAAAAGCCGATACTCCCGCTTACAGGAATTGAAGGAATCGCATACTGGATTAAAGAGGTGAGAATATATCGCAACTGTTCTTCGTGAAGGATCGCCTCCGGAAGGTCTTTTTCATACTTCCTGAAGAGTTTGATTTTCTTGTTTTCGATCTGAGCCTCATGTTTCTTAAGAATATCCTCGATGGTGGAATGGATGGTATCCCTTTTCTCGATTGGATGATTGATCTTGATATAGTTGAGGAGGCCATTGAGCACACTATCTATCTTTTCGATATCCTCGGTGACGATTTTGTAGAAGGTGTCTTTGAATTCCGCATCATTAAATTTATCCTTCAGAAGCTGGGTAAAGGTTTTGATGGAGACCAGAGGATTTTTGATGCGATGGACGAGTTCCATAAAAAAGAGCGAAGAGTCAGGGAGTGTAAATCCGTTGGATGGATTTTTGGGTGGTTCACTCTGTGGAGATCCGGCCTGTCGCGTCTCCGTTCGCGCAATAAAGGAGTGGAAAGGACTTTTATCCATCCGGGACTCAATCATGAGATCCTTCTCCACGATCTTTTCTCCCTCGGATAAGGTCGCGCTCCGGATAAGGACCTGCTCCAACTCCTTCAGGTTACCGGGCCACCAGTAGTTTTCCAACAACCTGAGGACTTCGCTTGAGATCCCTATTTTTTTAATCTTTAACTGTTTGGCATTCTCTTTCAGGATATATTGAGCGATCGCACCGATTTCCCGCGGACGTTCCCGTAACGGGAGGAGATAGATGGAGAGGGTTTTTAACCTGAAAAATAGGTTTTCTGAAAATGTTCCCAGAGCCACCTTTTCTTCCAGATTTTCCGAAGAAGAGGAAAGGAATCGGACATGTTTAATAGGTTTTTTCTCCAACCCGTTCTGAAATAATCTGTCTTCGATCAGTTCAAGAAGCTTCAACTGATCCATCGGACTGAGATATCCAACTTCGTTCAGAAAGAAGGTCGCAGGAGTCATCCCGAAATTGATCTTTTCAAGGAGGGGACCTAAATGGGTAAAGAGCCCATTCTCACCAAGGATTCGACAATCCACTCTGTAAAAAAGGGAAGATTTCCAATCCCCCTCCTGATGGATCATCTTGGCGATCAGCTCTTTTCCCGTCCCCTGTTCCCCCTGGATAAGAACAGGGGCACTATTCAGGGCGCACTTCTGGACGATTTTTGCAATCCCTGAGGAAACGATGGGAGAATGAATTAAATCCTGGTCGTTCATCGTGGTTCAAAGAAAGTCGTCGGTTGACGTTCCTGATCACCTCGTCTTCTTCTCGGATGATCCTGGTCCACAGGCAAATTAACAAAGAAGGATGTCCCCTGATTCACTCTGCTTCCAACATCAATATATCCTTTGTGATCCTGGACAATCTGATTGGAGATGGATAGCCCCAGGCCGCTTCCACTCGTCTTCGTCGTAAAAAAAGGATTGAATATCTCTTCTAAATGCTCTTTTGGAATGCCGCAACCCGTATCTTTGATTTCAACCTGAACGTGAGGTTCTCCTCCGGGTTTTAAAAAGGACCGGGTTTTTACAGTAATCTCCCCACGATCAGGGGTGGCTTCAATGGCATTGAGCAGAATGTTCAAAAAAACCTGTTTGATCTGTTCTCGGTCAACTTTGACAGAGGGCAGATCCGGAGTATATTGCTTGGCGATTTGGATATTCTTCTTTTTACTTTCTGTGGTGACCAGAAGAATCATCCCATCTATAATGGTGTTGACGTCTTCAAACTCCAATTTGGGGTTGGAGGGTCTGGCAAAATCGAGGAGTTCATTGACCAGGTTCGAAATTCGATCCACCTCTCCTGCAGCAATGTTCAGAAAATGAT
>VGSD01000358.1 GCA_016875155.1 Deltaproteobacteria bacterium
AAAAGGACCAATGAAATGGGCAAGGGCAGCCAGCCCAAGTGCGGTTCGAGGTCCCATGGCTCCAGTGGCGATGATCGTCGCCACCACATTGGCCGCATCATGAAAGCCGTTGGAGTAGTCGAAGAATAGCGCGAGGGCTACAACGAGGATAACCGTGAAAAAAAGAGTCGTTTCGATCTTAAACCCTCCTGCCCAAGCTATTTACCTGTATAGACAGGTTATAAGGGAAAAGGAAAAGATTGTCAATAGGTTCAATTTATGAATATCGGGATATCAGGGGACCAGGAGATCAGGTGATCATCTGAAGGAGTTGTTGGGGTTTCTTTAAGATTAGATCGGCGCCAGCATGGAGGAGAGACTCCCTTGCCTCATTCCGTTTGATATGACTGGTAAGAAAACCGATGGCAAGCATGTTTGATTTTTTCCGGGCAGATCTTGCCGCTCTCATATCGTCCACTACGTCGCCGACATATCCGCATTGAGGATTCCTTAGGTCGATCTCCTTGATGACCCTGAGGATAGAGTAGGGGTGGGGTTTTGAAAGTTTGATTTTTCTTCCTGTCGAAAGAAAAATCTTTGTCTCCTCCTGTTCACATTCATCGAGGGTGACCACACTATCAAAATAGCGAGAGATCCGGAACCGTTTTAGGACCAGTTCCGCTTCAAATCTCGGCCTGCCACTTGCGATTCCCATTTGTATCTTGCTCCGAAGGGATGCCAGGATGTCCCGTTTTATCAAAAGTTTCTCCCTAAGATATAAACCCTTCCCTCGATAGAAAAGGGGCTGAAGATGATAATGTAATGAGAACTTGTCACCCAGGTAAATCTCTTGAAAGATCCGTTTAACGAGATTCTCCTTGGCGAGGTCTCCGGCTCGATAGATCCAACCATCCCACCTTCCTCCCAGAGTAAATTGAACCCCTCTGAGTCCACCTCCCGAAGTTTTGACCTTTTCTAAGAATACCCGAAGATGATTCCTTTTCAGGGTAAATGGCCTTCTCTGATGAAAATGGGATAGACGCTGTCGGAGATGAAGTAGAATATCATCGAGAGAAAAAAACCTTTTTTGTTTTGGAAGGGGAGGGATCTTTGCAATGGAGAGAAGATAGAGGAGAAATCCCGAGGTCAAGTCCCAATCGTTATTGAATCCCCCTGCTGATTTGAAGAGGGAGATTTCCTCAGGGGATACTAAATTTGCCTTTAATCCCAGACAGTGTTCAAGATAGATATGGATGGTCTGCTGGATGGTCTTACGATAAGACTTAGACACATCGATTAAAACTCCATCCATATCGAATATGAGAAGGTCCATCATGGGTACCATTTCATTGCAAAATGCAAAATGTAAACTACAAAATGATCAATTTTTTCTTAATCTAATTTTGATGAATTCGTAAAAAGTCCAACCACTTGTCATTGCGAGGAGCGTAGGGACGAAGCAATCCCATGAATTCAAGCACTTAGAAAATACGAGATTGCTTCGCTGCGCTCGCAACGAACCACTTTGAGGACTTTTTACGAGACCATCAATTTTCATAAACTCATAAAAAGTCATCACACCGGTGAAAACTGGTGTCCAGAGAATTCTTAATCAATTGAAAAGACTGGATTCCGGCTTTCGCCGTTATCTTTTTTTGGCTTTTTGCGAGATCATCAATTTTGAATTTTTCAATTTGCGATTTGAAATCTGAAATTATATTCTCTGAACCTCTTCCATCACTGCATTCACAAGACTATCCACGTCGAGTCCCTGCATGCGATAGAGGTCATCCGGTTTTCCGGAACTTCCGTATCGTGAAATCCCCAACTTGCGAAGGCGAACCGGCAGGCCATGCTCAGCGATGACATTGGCGATGAGGCTTCCCAGCCCTGTTTGGACATGGTGATCCTCATAGGTGATTACTTTTCCAGTCTTAGCTGTTTTGAGGATGGCTTCAATATCGAGATCACTTAGGCAGGAGATGTTGAGAACCTGGGCTTCCACGCCTTTCTCTTTCAACTTCTTCCAGGCTTCAACCGCCCGGTAGACCATGCCTCCGGTGGTGATAATGGAAGCATGATTCCCGTCTCGGATCAGATCCGTTTTTCCATACTGAAAATCGTAGGGAGTGGCAAAGCATGGAGTTCCATCTTCTGTGAGGATGGCTGGAATTGGGGAACGGCCCATGGCCACGAGAAAGTTTCCCTTTACCTTTGCAATGTACCGAATGACACGGTCGGTTTGGTTCGGATCTGCGGGAATGATGATTCTATACCCGAAGAGATTCCTCATTAACCCAACGTAATCGATACACTGATGTGTTTTCCCATCCTCGCCGACATCGAGACCGTTGTGGGTACAGACCAGTTTGAGGTTTGTCTCATTGATATCGTTGAGCCGGTGCTGGTTGTAAGTTTCATCGACGCCAAAGACCCCAAAGTCTGCAAAGAAGGAGAGAAGGCCAAGGGTGGAGATGGCTCCGGAAAGCGTAACGGTGTGATGCTCCTGGATTCCGCCCTGGAAGAAATAACCCGGGAATTGCTTGGCAAAGGCAGTTGTTTTGGTCGAGGGAGCCAAATCACAATCGAAGACAACGATCGGAAGGGATCCGTCCGGCTTAAGATTCGCCTTCGCAAGATCGACCAGAGCATTTCCGAAAGCGGATCGATTGTCCGTCTTCTGGTCCTTTGCGTAATCTCTCGGAGTTCCGGTTTGAATGGGGAAGGTTCCTGTCGGATATTTCCTGCCTTCGTAGGGCAGGGTGTTTTTCTCCCGTTTTTGACGGAAGTGTTCTAAATCGTCCTCCACTCCGAGCTCTTGAATGGCTTTCTTATATTCCTCCAAATTCAGGGCTCTACCATGGAATTCCTCTTTTCCTTCCATGAAGGAGACCCCTTTGCCCATGACGGTGTGCGCAATGACGACAGTTGGATGTTTTGATAAAGACGCTTCACGAAGGGTTCGGTAAATCTCCTGAAATTGATGGCCATCGACTTCAAGAACACGCCATCCATCCGATTCAAAATTTCTCGCAATGTTCTGGGGCATAATCTCACCCGTGATGCCGCTGATCTGTCTTTTATTGTAATCGATGATCACTGTGAGGTTATCGAGGCCATATTTGATGGCAAACCGCCGGGCTTCAGTAATCTGCCCTTTCTGTTGTTCTCCGCAACCCATGGCCACATAAACGTGGAAATCCTTTTTTAGTACTTTTGCTCCGAGAGCAAATCCGCATCCGGCTGATAGGCCCTGTCCGAGATTGCCGGTGTCCCACTCCAGACCCGGAATCCCTTTTTCCACATGGCCTTCGAAAGGGGTTCCGGCTTTCCTCAGGTTGGTGATCGCCGCATCAATCGGGAAGAAACCGGTTCTTCCAAGGGCGGCATAGACACCGGGGGAGGTATGGCCATGACTGATGATGATCCGGTCCCGGTCCGGATCGTCCGGATGGTTGGGACCGATATTGGCGTAGGAGTAGAGGACAAGGTAAAAATCGATAGATGACATGGAGCCTCCGGGATGACCGGAACCAGCCAGGGTTGTCATCTTCAGGATATCGCCCCTTGCCAATCTTGCTAAGTCTGAAAGCTTCATTATCGATGCCTCATCCATTTTCTCAGACTGGAATCTTTTTCCGCTCATCTTTAACCTCCGCCCCGAATGTATTGACTCATAATTTATAATAGAGATTGAATTGATTGCAAGTCTCTTTTATGATAGGGCAGTCAGTGAGGGGGTAATAAATGACATGCATTGAATATGAAGGACAGCGGATCGCATGCCGATTGGTCATTTTTGATAAAGACGGAACG
>VGSD01000359.1 GCA_016875155.1 Deltaproteobacteria bacterium
TGAGAAAGAGAAAATGGAAAGCCACCCGAATCGATTTTCTTAAGGTTCTCTGAAACCGTTCGAGCCCTTTCTCTCCCTTCCTCTTCTCAGGTCTGAAAAACTTCTCCTCACTCATATTTGCCTGTACCTTTGAGCGTTAAACTCCATTCGCCAATAACTCCGCTCTACCCCCTCTTAATTTAAGAGGGGGAGAGGGGGAGTTATTCTTTAGACTTTGGGCGATTGGTGCTTCATACTTCTACTTTCAACTCTCCGTCTTTAACGCCGCCCCTAAAAGGATGCGCTCCGCCAGCTCTCCGAAAGAGATGCCGACATGCTCTGCCGCCTTTGGTAGTAGGCTCGTCTCGGTCATTCCCGGCATCGTATTCACATCGATGACAAAGGGATTCCCTTCCTCATCCGTCATCAGATCAACTCTGGCGCAACCTGAGCAACCCAGGGCCCTAAAAGCCCGGAGGCTGATCTCCTGGGCATGGAGATACTTTTCTCTGGGGATACGGGCCGGGATGATATACTCGGTCTCGCCTTTCGTATATTTTGAGTGGTAATCATAAAAACCACTCTTCGGAGCGATCTCGATGATCGGGAGTGCAATGTCATTGAGAATGCCCACGGTGATCTCCTTGCCCTTGATGAAGGTTTCAACCAGAATCTCCTCGTCGTATTTTCCCGCCTCCTTCAGTGCCCGAGGAAGTTCTTCCTCCTTTTTAACGATCGAAATTCCAATGGTTGATCCTTCTCTTGCCGGTTTGACGATTACCGGAAGAGGAAGAGAGATGTTTCCCGTTGGTTCCTTTGCCAATTCTTCTCTTTTTAAAAACTCGAAGGCGGGTGTCTCGATCTTCTCATATAGGAAGATCTTCTTCGCCATCACCTTATGGAGGGCAAGCGCACTGGCCAGGACGCTCGAGCCGGTATAGGGAATTCCCATCAATTCAAGCATTCCCTGAATCGTTCCATCCTCTCCATATCTTCCGTGAAGGGCGATAAAAGCGATTTCAATCTTCTTTTTTATCAAACTCTCCGCAATGTCACGGCCCACATCAATCGCGCACGCAGTATATCCCTTTTCCAGAAGAGCCTTGTGGATGGCCTTGCCCGTCCGGAGCGAAATCTCCCTTTCCCTGGAGAGACCGCCCATCAGGACACCGATCTTCTTCTTTTTGAAAGAATGATTCGTCATCTCCTTACCACCAAAGCTAATCAATCCTCGTTCCGAAATCCGTATTCCGAAATCTGCATTATGGTTCACCCACCACCTTCACCTCCCGTTCCAGGGAGATGCCCTTCTCCTCGTAGACCCTTCTTTCCACCTGCTCAATGAGATTCAGGATCTCTTCTGCGGTCGCCTTCCCCAAGTTGATGATGAAATTGGCATGACGGTCTGAAATCATGGCCTGACCCATGCTGAACCCTTTTAATCCGACTTCATCAATCCACTTTCCTGCGGGTCCTTCTTTTGGATTCTTGAAAATGGAACCTGCACTCGGATAATCAAGGGGTTGCGTTTTTTTTCTCATCTCTGAAAAGGACTTGACCCGTTCGAGAATCTCCTCTCTTCTTCCCCTTTCCAGATGAAAGAACCCTTTCAGGATGATCCAGGTGGATGGTAAAGTGAGGTTCCGATAAGAGAACCTGAGTTTTGAACGGGGTCTCTCCACCACCTCTCCATCCTCTTTCATCACCGTGACGGAATGGATGACATCCTTCATTTCCACTCCCCATGCGCCGGCATTCATGGCCAGCCCACCTCCCACGGTTCCAGGAATGCCGAAGAAGGGCTCAAATCCGGCAAGCCCCTTCTGGATGGAGAACTGAACGAGCTGTTGAAGCGAACAGCCGGCTTCGGCTTCCAGACACTCTCCATCCATCCGAATCCTTTTCATCCCCTGGGTCAGGCTGACCACCCAGCCGCTTATTCCTCTATCCCTTACGATGAGGTTGGTTCCTTTTCCCAAAATGAAGAGAGGGATGTTTTTTTTCCGGGCATGCAGAATCACCTTCCTCAGTTCCTTCATATTCTTTGGAAAGAGGAGGCATTCTGCAGGGCCTCCCACTTTAAGAGAGGTATACTTCTTCATCGGCGCATCGAAAAGCACCTTTCCCTCAATCAACCCTTTGGCCTCTTTCTGATAATCCCGCATTTTCAGATTTCGGAATTCGGAATGCGGATTTCGGATTTCATTCCGCAATCTGCAATCCGCAATCTAAAATTGGTTCACGTCAGACGTTTCACCAGCTCCTCTGACACTTGCCAGATATCTCCTGCGCCCAGAGTGATCACCATATCTCCCGGCGTAACGATGCGAAGGAGATGGTCAACGATATCTTTCTTATTCGAAAGGTAGGTCACGTCCTTATGGCCGTATTCCCTGATCCCATCAAAAAGGGCTTTGGCCTCCACCCCTTCGATCCTATCCTCTCCTGCCGCATAGATATCCGTCAGGATAAGGATATCCGCATCGTAGAAAGCTGCCAGGAAATCCTGAAAGAGGGTCTGGGTCCGTGTATAACGATGGGGCTGAAAGACCGCAATCACCCGTCTCTTCCATCCAGTTTTTGCCGCTTTCAAGGTGGCGATGATCTCCACGGGGTGATGGCCATAGTCATCCACGATGAGGACTCCCTTTTTCTCCCCTTTGATCTGAAATCGCCTTTGGATCCCTCCGAAATCTTTCAGTGCCTCCTGGACGGTTTTAAAAGGAATATCGAGTTCAAAGGCTGTGGCCACGGCCGCCAGCGCATTATAGACACTGTGAAGACCGGGCATCCGTATTCTCAATCTTCCTACTTTCTCTCGATGATAAAGCACTTCAAAAGCCGCAGAGAGCCCGTCGAACTCAATCTCCTCGGCATGAAAATCCGCCTGGGCTGTCAATCCGTACGTGGTGAACCTCTTTTTCAACTTCGGGAGAAGACTTTGAATATTGGGATGATCAAGGCAGAGCACCGCCAGCCCAAAGAAAGGAATCTTGTTGAGAAAATGGAGAAAAGCCTCTTTGATCTCTTCGATTCCCTTATAATAGTCGAGATGTTCCGGATCGATATTGGTCACCACAGCAATGGTGGGCATCAATTTAAGAAAGGAGCCATCGCTTTCATCCGCCTCGGCTACCAGAAATTCTCCTTGCCCTAATTTTGCGTTGCTCCCGATGCTATTCAGTCTTCCTCCAATGACTACCGTCGGATCAAACCCAGCCGCTCCCAAGACCGTGGCGATGAGGGAGGTTGTCGTCGTCTTGCCATGAGTCCCCGCAATGGCAATGCCCACCTTCATTCTCATCAATTCCGCCAACATCTCCGCCCTTGGAATGACGGGGATGAGTCTCTCGTTGGCCACTTCAAGCTCTGGGTTGTTCGGACGGATGGCGGAGGAAACGACCACCACATCCGCTTCCTTCACATTCTCCCTCCGGTGGCCATAATCAATGTCACATCCCAAGGTTTGAAGCCTCCGGGTCACCTCTGTCTCTTTCATGTCCGATCCGCTGATCCGGTAACCCAGGTTAAGCAGAACCTCAGCGATTCCACTCATCCCGATACCGCCGATCCCAACGAAATGGATGTTCCTGATCTTTCCTTTTCGATACATACAAAGCCCAATTCCCCCTCACCCTAACCCTCTCCCACCAGGGGAGAGGGAAATCACCCTCCCCCTTGATGGGGGAGGGTAGGGGTGGGGGTGGAAATATTCCCAATCAGATCATAACAATGGTCTACGATCTCTTCGGCTGCTCTCGGGCGCCCGATTTTCTGGATCGCCTTTTCCATCCTCTCCCTTTCCTTCGGATAGT
>VGSD01000360.1 GCA_016875155.1 Deltaproteobacteria bacterium
GGGCAGTGGTTATCCGGATATTAGTTTTCACGGCACGCAGGCATGGAATTGCGACTGGTCTTTTGACAGCCGTGTATTCGCCTTCCTGCTCTGCGGAAAACATGCCAAACAAGGATCAGTTGAAGATGATTTTATCTATGGAGGCATCAACATGCACTGGGATGCGCTTCATTTTCAACCGCCTTATTTGCCGGAGGGAATGAAATGGCATATATTTTCAAATACCGGGATGCCGGCGCCAGAAGATGTCCATGAAATAGGGCGGGAACCCATCCTCGCCGAGCAGAATAATATCCTGGTGGGTCCCCGTTCAATAATCGTATTGGTGGGGCGATGAGGTTATGCCGCACTCTGAGACTGTATCTCATAAAGTTAACTTCATAGAATAAGGAGGCAGAAATGTCATTCAGCGTGTCTTCTGAAATCATCAACGATGTTGCAAGATTCGTCCTCTCGGGTGAATTGGATGCCGGGTCTGCGGGTATGTTCAAGGCGGAAATTGAAAAGGTGGCGGCTCAAGGGCCAAAACGACTGGTGCTTATGGTCAAAGATCTGGCATTTATGGCCTCAGCAGGCCTGCGAGTGCTGATCTTTGCCAAGCAAAAACTGGGCACCGAGGTTCCCATCTACATCGTCAGCCCCCAGGAGCCCATTGTCGATACTTTGCAGAAAACCGGATTCCACCACAGTGTTCACATCGTTCCAGAGTATGGCGACGAAAGTTAAACCATCTAAACAGGCCTTGGGGAACGGCACGGGTGGAGCGTTTTGCAATCAGAGTACTGTACTCAAGGCGTGGGGCTGCTAAAAAGCGTTGTAGAAGTAGGAAGAGGATCATGGAGCCAAAAAGGTTTGCCGCTACCCTGGATTCCTTGGGTCCCGTTCGTGACTATCTGAAGTCAGCCGCCCAAACGGCTGGATTAGATAAAAAGGCGACGTACGAGGTTTGCCTTGCGGTGGACGAGATCGCCACCAATATCATTCTTCATGGGTATGAAGAAGCAGGGCGTTCGGGTGTGCTGGACGTGCATGTGGACATGGGCGAGCGTCAGCTAACCGTGACTCTGGAGGATGACGGCGAACCATTTGATCCGCGACAGAGCAAACTGCCCGAGGACGAAGATCTGCTGCGGCCGCTTGAAGAACGTCCCATCGGCGGTTTAGGCCTGTATCTGGCGTTTCAGGGTGTGGACGAATTTAGATACGAACGCGCGGGCGGGCGGAACCGAAATATTTTCGTCGTCTATCTTCAATCGGCTGACCAAACCAGGGAACCTTCTCAGTCATAGGGACTTACAGCAATGTTTCGGAATCTGAGCATTAAACAAAAACTTCTGTGGGGAATTTTTTTGGTCAGTCTAATTTCCATCTCCATTGACACCTATCTCACCTATACCGCTGAAAAAAAGGATATTTTGGAAGGAATTGATGCCAGTTTAAAAGTGGCGGCCTATGGAGTCTTCCACATCCTTCCGCCGGAATTTCATGGCAGGATTGAAGATCAAAACTCGATTTCAGATAAGGAGCATCTCGAAAATGTGACTCTCTTGACACAATTTGCTCGTGAGACGGGGGGGGGGGTTAAGTATGTGTATTCGTATATGAAGTTTGGAGATCGGATTCGATATATCTCAGGCAGTGACGATCCGGAAGATATCCAAAAAGGCACCTACGACCGCTTCTTCACTGCCTATAACACCGCCCCGGATTCGATGCACAGATCGTTTATTGACGGGAAGATACGCTATGACCAATACACTGACCAATACGGTTCATTCCGTTCCGTTTTCATACCTCTTAAAACTGCGAATGGAAAAGTGTTCATCGTCGGAGCCGATGTCACGATCAGTTCCCTGGAGGATAGGCTTAACGAAACGGTTGTAAGCTCGGTCCTGTTCGAATTAGGTGTTTTTATGGTTTTATTCTTGAGCGTTTATGCCATCATTTCCCGAGCCATAAAACCACTGACCGAATTGACCGGCCACACCCAGGCCCTGATCGAGCAGAATTTTAATTGGGGTGAATCTATCCGCAGCAAAGTCATATCTATTCATGAGACCAAACACGATGAAGTGGGTAAGCTTGCCAAAGCGCTCGTGCAAATGGAGACAACTCTTCAAACCTATATTGTGAACTTGAAGGAAACGACCGCAGCCAAAGAACGTATCGAAAGTGAACTGGCCATTGCCCGCAATATTCAGATGGGCTTTTTGCCGCAAACCTTTCCAGCCTTTCCTAACCGTACCGAGTTTGATTTGCACGCAATTCTTGAGCCTGCGAAGGAAGTGGGTGGAGATTTATATGACTATTTCCTAATCGATGAGAACCGGCTCTTTTTCTTGATTGGAGACGTATCCGACAAGGGGGTCCCCGCAGCCCTGTTTATGGCAGTGACCAAAACGCTCTTTGAAACGCATGCTCTTCGGGGGAATGCTTCGATTAGTGAAATTATGTCCCGGGTCAACCAAGAACTTTCGCGAGGGAACCCCTGGCAGATGTTCGTAACAGCCTTTGCAGGGATTTTGGACCTTAAAACGGGGGAAGTTGTTTATAGCGATGGAGGCCACGAGCCACCCATCCTCCTCCGCGCTGGACAAAAGGCAGAAATTTTAAAAAAGAAGGGCGGTCCTGCCCTTTGTTTTTTCGATGATTTTCCTTACGAATCTGACACCTTTCGGCTCCGTCCAGGCGATACTCTTGTTCTTTATACTGATGGAGTGACGGAAGCGATGAATCTGGAACACAAATTATTCAGTTCCGTCCGAATCCAGCAGGCTCTTCAGATAGATGTCGAAGCCGTCCCGCTTGCAGCCACCATCCAACGGTTATTTGAGCAGGTAAAACTCTTCGCAGGCAATGTCACCCAGTCTGACGACATCGCCATTTTAGCCATACGTTATTACGGAACAATCTAAAGAAAACATCTCCTTAAAAAATTTAGTTCAACGGAGAACGCAAAACCCCCTATTTTGTTCTGGTCGGAGGGTAAAGGTGGATCCATTTCAGCGGAAAGGATGGTTCAGGTCAGAAGGAAATAGAAAGAGGGTTTAATCAGGGTTTAATACCTGAAGAGAGCGGCCCCCCAGGTCAAACCGGCGCCGAAAGAACTGACCAGGACGAGATCGCCTTTCCGGATCTTACCGCTTCGGACCGCCTCATCAAAGGCAACCGGTATGGTAGCGGCTGACGTGTTGCCATACTTGTGGACGGTGACAATCACCTTTTCGGTGGGAATCCCCAACTTTTCCGCCACGACATCCATAATCCGGATGTTCGCCTGGTGAGGGATAAACCAGTCGATCTCATCGCTCGTGATCCCTTGTTGTTCCATGATCTTTCGGGATGAATCGACCAAGGTGCGGACCGCATGTTTGAAGGTCTCGTTGCCCTGCATCTTTAAATACTGAAGGCCCTCATTCAGCATTTCATGAGAAGCAGGGATTCGCGACCCTCCTCCGGGCACATGGATCAGGTGCCAGAGATCTCCATCGGATTCAATATCCATAGCCAGGATCTCTCCGTCATCCTCTCCATTCGAATGTCCGAGGACAACCGCACCTGCTCCATCACCAAAAAGGACACAGGTGGATCGATCTTTGAAGTCGATCCGATTTGAGATAATCTCCCCACCCACCACCAGGGCTTTGCTATAGGAACCATCCTGCATGAACTTCTGGGCCACCGCCAGTCCATAGATGAACCCGGGGCAGGCAGCATTCACATCGAAGGCAACCGCCTTCTTAGCACCCAACCGGTGCTGGACCATACAACCACAAGAGGGAC
>VGSD01000361.1 GCA_016875155.1 Deltaproteobacteria bacterium
TCCTTTTTCAAAGCGAAACTCCTTCGCGCTCAATATTTTCATAGAAGGAGAATCCTTCTGCTAAGGAATTACGATAGCCGCCTTCTGTTATGAGCTTGATCGAAATGATAGGTTTAAAGTCATGATCCCACATGACCTGGTAGGCAATATCCTCTATCTTACTTTCCAGTCCAGATGTTTTCCGATCGATTAAAACCAACAAATCGAGATCGGAATCCTCGTCTCCCTGACCTCGAACCCGGGAGCCAAAAGCGATAACCTTGCGAATATGGGAGGTTACATCTGGTGGCAAACGCTTTTTAAACTCCAAAATTAGATTTCGATCTCTCTCTTCCACTGCACTCCTCCCTTGTCAACCATTGTGAGATTAAAGAAAACCTTAAATTAGCTAAGAGAATATCAAATTGGGAGGGGAAAATCAAATAAAACCTTGATATGTGAGATGGTCTGACTCAACACGGGGTGATCTATGGTTTGGGGATTTATTGAGATTATCCATGAGATGTGATATGAAAAGAAACGATTCATGCTATATTAGAAGGAGAGGAAGAGATGATCCAGACCCTTCAGGTGAGGAGTTCAAGACAGACGGAGTTGATTGATATCACACGGCTGGTTCAAGAGGCCGTCCAAAAGGGGGATGTCAAAGATGGCCTCTGTGTGATCTATACTCCTCACACCACGGGGGCGGTGACGATCAATGAAAATGCTGATCCAAGTGTCCCAAGAGATATTCTCATGGAACTCAATAAGATCGTCCCCTTCGATGATCGATACCAGCATTCCGAGGGAAATTCCGCGGCCCACATCAAGTCGAGCCTGGTGGGTTGTTCCCTGACCCTTTTCATCCAATCGGGAAAACTCCTTCTCGGAACCTGGCAGGGAATCTTCTTCTGCGAATTCGACGGGCCAAGGAATCGACAGGTCTTTGTAAAGGTGGTCGCGGGATAGAATGGATCAAGACACCCTGCTTGATGAAGTTGCGAACATGTTGACTCAGGAACCTAAACTGATTGATCTTCCCTCGGAAGGGAAAGTGGTTTTTGTAGGAGACACACACGGAGACCTCGACGCTTCGGAGCAGGTGGTCCGCCATTACCTGAAGAGACCTTACCGAATCGTCTTTTTAGGAGACTATGTCGATCGCGGGGATGACTCCGAAGAGAACATCAACTATTTACTTCGTAAGAAGATTGAACATCCGGAAGAAATTTTTCTCCTTGCGGGAAATCACGAAGGGCATATGGTTAAAGAGTTACGCCCTGCCAACTTCTGGGATTCCCTTTCGCCCAAAGAGAGGGAACGCTATGGACAGATCTTTTCAACCTTGCCTCTCTGTGTCGCATCAGACAATGGCGTCGTGGGTCTTCATGGTGCGCTGCCAGAACTGAGTTCTCTTGAGGAGATCAACCGGATCGAATGGGGGGATTCGGATTGGGAGAGGATCGTCTGGGGGGACTTCGTCGAAGGAGAAGGCGATCTTCTAGGGGATCTATGGGGAAGACCCCGATTCGGAGGAGCCTATTTTAACCGGTTAATGGAACGGTATCGGAAAAAAATACTCGTACGGTCCCATCAACCCCATGCGCCTTCATTGATGTTTCAGAAAAGGTGTATCACCATCTTCACTTCACGGGCCTATCTGCCCATCCGTACCATCGTGATCGCTGATCTGGAAAAAGAGATCCAGGATGCCGGAGATGTCATGATTGAAAGAATTTAAATACGAAGCACGAAATCCCCCGATAGAATCGGGGAAACAATATCAAATGACCGAATCATAAATGTTCAAAACAAAATATTTTAAGACATTTGGATTTTGAACAGTTGGATTTGTTTCGCCTGCCTGCGCGAAGCCCCGCCTCCAGAAGCCTTGCGGAGGGCAGGCGCTTCGGCGAAGGCAGGGATTTTAATATTCGGATTTCGAATTTAAAAGGTTTACAAATGCCCAAGATCATCTCTTTTGACATGGATGGAACGCTGGTTGATTCTGAGTTCACGGACTGGGTCTGGCTCCACGGGATCCCAATGCTTTATGCTCACAAGGAAGGCCTTTCTTTTGATGAAGCCAAGGCTCGGGTCGTGGAGGAATACCAGAAGGTCGGGGAAGGGGCGATCGAGTGGTATGACATTAAATATTGGTTCAGGCTCTTTCAACTCGATGAGACGTGGAGAGCGTTGATGGAACAGTATGCCGATAAGATCAGGGTCTTCGAAGACGCCCGTCTCATTCTGGAACGTTTGAAAGAAAGGTATCCTTTAGTGCTGACCTCGAATGCGGGAAGGGAATTCATTGACATTGAGATGGATGTCACTGGCATGGGGAAATATTTCGATCGCATTTTTTCAGCCACCTCTGATTTTAAGGTGGTTAAAAAAACGGCTCAATTTTATCAACGAATCTGTGAAATCCTCAAAGCCGAACCCGGAGAGATCGTCCATGTCGGTGACCACTATGAATTCGACTACCTTGTTCCCCAGTCTCTGGGGATCCAGGCGTTTTATCTGGACCGTTCGGGTAAAATGAACGGAGACTCCATTCTCTCGGATTTGAGAGATATGGAGAAGATACTTTCTTAATCCAAAACCATTTTTTAATACCTTTTGAATGGTGACGCTCTAAATCTTTTTTTCACTGGCCTGCCTGCCCCTCTGGATTCATGATTTCGATTTTTATCCGGGAGAGAGAATCTAACGATTGAAAGAGATTTGCATTTTGTTGTAATATGGTGGATTAAATAGAGACGAAGGAGAGATTCATGGCGTCCAATCCGAGGATATTGGTTATCGATGATGAACTGATTGTTTGCGAGAGTTGTCAGCGGATTCTCGAAGAGGAAGGCTTAGAAGTGGAGATTGCTTTAAGCGGGCCAGAAGCCTTTACGAAGATGAAGGAAAACCCTTTTGATATTGTCATCACCGACCTTAAAATGCCGGGGATGGATGGCATGGACGTCCTCAGGACCTTGCGCAAAGAGTATCCGGATACGTTTGTCATCATGATCACTGGTTTCTCCACTGTGGAAACGGCAGTGGAGGCCATGAAGTTGGGAGCCTTTGACTATATCCCCAAGCCGTTTACCCCTGATGAAGTCTCCATCGTTGTAAAAAAGGCGATTGACCAGAAGAACCTCCTGCTGGAGAATATCTACCTGCGGCAAGAGCTGAGCGAGAAGTACGGATTTCATAACATCGTCGGAAAGAGCAAGAAAATGCAGGAGATCTACCGGATCATCGCAAAAGTGGCTCCTACCGACAGTACGGTCCTGATCAATGGGCAGAGCGGGACAGGCAAGGAGCTCATTGCTCGGGCGATTCATTTCAACAGTCCAAGAAGGGACAAGCAATTTGTGACCGTTGACTGTGCGGTCCTGTCCGAAAATCTATTGGAAAGTGAGCTCTTTGGTCATATCCGAGGGTCCTTCACCGGCGCTGTGACGACCAAGCCAGGACTCTTCGAAGTTGCGAATGGAGGGACCGTCTTCCTTGACGAAATCGGGAATATCAGCCTCTCCATTCAGGCCAAACTCCTGAGGGTATTGCAGGAGAGAGAGTTTACGCCTGTGGGAGGGACAAAGGCTAAAAAGGTTGACATCCGGCTCATCGCTGCTACCAATAAGGACCTGGAAAAGATGATCAAAGAAGAGACTTTTCGAGAAGATCTTTATTACCGTTTGAACATCGTCCCCATCCATCTTCCTGCCCTTAAGGACCGTCAGGATGATATCCCGAATTTATCAGTCCATTTTCTAAAAAAATATTCTGAGGAGATAGGCAAGACGA
>VGSD01000362.1 GCA_016875155.1 Deltaproteobacteria bacterium
GAGGCCAAAGGAGCGGTTCAAGTTTGCAAAGAGGCAGGGATTAAGCCTGTCATGATCACCGGCGATCATCCCCTCACCGCCCAAGCGATTGCTCGAGAATTGGGAATCCTAAACAATGGCCCGGTCGTCACCGGTGTTAAACTCGAGGAGATGGGCGAAGATGACTTGGAGAATAAAGTGGAGTCGATTGATGTTTACGCTCGCGTTTCTCCGGCGCACAAACTTCGCGTGGTCACCGCTTTGCAGAAAAAAGGGCATTTTGTTGCGATGACTGGCGACGGAGTAAACGATGCCCCTGCGCTTAAAAAGGCCGACATTGGCATTGCCATGGGTATTACCGGAACGGATGTTACGAAAGAGGCGGCCGCAATGACATTGACGGACGATAATTTTGCCTCCATTGTTGCTGCGGTCGAAGAGGGTCGGGGTGTCTTCGATAACATCAAAAAATACCTGATGTTTCTGCTTTCATCCAACATTGGTGAAATCTGTCTGATGGCGGCGGCCACCCTTTTTGGCCTTCCTCTGCCTCTTAGTGCGGTTCAAATCCTTTATGTCAATCTGGCTACAGATGGCCTACCGGCTCTCGCCCTCGCCGTTGACCCCTCGGAGGCGGACCTGATGCGTCGAAAACCAAGAAATCCTCGGACGGGTATTTTTACACGGCCAGTTATTACCCTCATGGTCGTGGGTGGATTATGGTCAGCTGCAATCAATATCGGGCTTTTCGCATGGGCGCTTCACTCCGGGCGTGGCCTCGAAAAGGCGATGACGATGACCTTTGTTTCCCTTGTGCTGATTCAGTTCTTCAAGGCATATAATTTTCGCTCTGACAGAAATTCAGTCCTAAATCGGACTTTTTCCAATAAATGGCTGAACCTCGCTATCCTGTGGGAACTCGGGCTTCTTGCCCTAGTCGTCTATCTGCCATGGCTTCAGGTACCCTTCGGGACGTTCAGTCTATCGGTGATTGACTGGGTAGTTGCAGTCAGCCTGGCTTTTACTGTCTCCCCAGTCCTGGAAGTGACAAAGTGGATGGAGAGGCGCGGGTGGCTCGGAGAGCTGACATGAGTTTGGAGAAGATAAGTTTTTAAGTTTGATTGAATTCACAGATTTTGGTCCCCCGGAAAGGAATTCATCAGCAAAAGGGAAGTTCACTATTCTGAACTTTCCACATTGCATAATAAAAATATCTCTTGACAAATAAATAAATGTAGTTTAATAATCTGGAGGAGTTGAGGTTTTGAAAGAGGTTTTGGTGGTTCACTATCGTGAACTTAAAGCATGGGGAAAAAGAGTTTTATTCACTCTTCACCCTCTGCTTTCTACATTCTACTTTGAGAAAGGAGGTTGTTATGGTTAATGAGAAAGAAGGACTTTCAACGGCCGAGAGCCTACGGAAGACTCGTACCTATGGCCAGGTCAGGTGTCATAATCCGAGTTGTATGGGGAGACTGGTACCCAAACCTGGAGAACCCACAGTGAAATGTCCTGTTTGTCATATGGAATATCGCGTTGCCTGGGTCAAAGATGGTTTCCCTCGCATCAGGGGCCCGGTGTGGGATGTGAACAAAAGATTAGCCGAACAAGAGTTCGAAAGAAAGATGAAGGAGGTTAAGAAAGATGGCTCTAAATAGGAAGATCGCTTATATTGACCTCTCCACAGGCAAAATAGAGATTAAGCCCATTCCGCTCGAATTGCGGAGAAAGTTCCTGGGGGGGCGGGGGCTCGATGCCTACCTGCTTTATAACCACACAAAACAAGGCTGTGACCCTCTTGGACCTGATAATACGATTATGGTGAGTGGAGGAGCGTTATGTGCCACTCTGGCATCAGCAACCTCGAGATGCCATGTCATGGCGAAATCTCCCCTCGGAGGGATGCTGGGGAGCGCCAACATGGGAGGGTTCTTCACTCCTGAGTTAGCCTGGGCAGGCTTTCATCATCTCGTCATCAAAGGTAAGGCGGAAAAGCCGGTTTATCTCTGGATCCACAATGGTAAAATTGAGATCCGTGACGCACGAAATCTCTGGGGCAAAACCGTTACTGAAACCCAGTGGGCGATCCGGGAAGAGTTGGGTGATGATGATATTAAGAGCTTAGTCATTGGTCCAGCAGGTGAAAACCTTGTCAGGTATGCCAATGTCATGACCGGAATTAAGAATTCAGGTGGAAGAACAGGAATGGGAGCGGTCATGGGTTCAAAAAATTTGAAAGCCATTGCCGCTCGCGGAACCATGGACATCAAAATCGCTTATCCGAAAGAGGCACTTGAGTATAACAAGCGATTTATTGACCAGATCACAAGCGCGAAGGTGAACCAGACCCAGGGAACCCTTGGCACCCCCTTTATCTGGGGAGCCACCAATTCCTGGGGCGGTGTCCGAACCAGAAACTTCCAGTATAATCAGATGCTGTATGCTGATGAGATTGAACCGGAATCGATCGATGAAAATGCTCTCAAAACGATTGGACCTTACCATATGACCGGTTGTTTCGGCTGCCAGGTCCACTGTCGGGCCCAGTACAAAATTCCCACCGGACCTTATGCAGGCATTTATGATGAAGGCCCAGAGTATACCTCTCAGGGCGGGATGTCGTCGGAACCCGATATCCCGGGCCTGGAAAACCTGTTGGTCTGCAATCACCTGGTTGATCAGTGGGGTGTGGACAACCTTGAAATCGGAAGCATTATCTCCTGGGCGATGGAGCTTTATGAGCTGGGAATCCTCACCGACAAGGAGACCGAGGGCCTCGATTTACGATTTGGCAACGCCGAAGCATTCCAGGAGATGCTTGAACGGATCTGCTTCAGGAAAGGTTGGCTGGGAAATGTTTTGGCGGAGGGTGGTATTATCGCCTCGGAGAAAATTGGAAAGAATTCCTTCGACTACCTGATTCAAGTCAAAGGGGTGAGCAACCTTCATTCGGATGAGCGGGCCACACCAGCCCTGGCGCTCAATATTGCAACCGCTTCCCGTGGCTCAGACCATTTGAGAAGCCGTCCAGCCATTGATCTTTACCATTTACCGCAGGAAGTGATGAGAAAGATCTACAGCAGCCCGGTCCCTTACGATGGACCGTTGAGTTCCGAACATACAGAATACATCGGCAAGCCATGGCAGGTCTTCTGGCATGAAAACTGTTATATGGGCGTGGATTCTCTTGGCATTTGCAAGTATCACACCACCTTCCTGGGAGCAACCCTTCCAAACTTTGAAGATTGGTCCAGAGTGCTTTACTACAATACCGGGCTGGAGCTGACTCCCCGGGAGATTTGGGATGCGGCTGTGCGATCTAACATGATGGAACGGCTGTTTAACCTTCGCGAAGGATTAACGAGAACCGACCTCAAGAAGGGCGATATGCTCAATCATCGCTACTTTGATGAACCCTGCCGAAGGGGTGCGCTCGATGTGGTTGGAAAGGTCATCGATCGAGAAAAATTCACGAAGATGATTGATGAGTTATATGAATATAAGGGCCTAGATAAGAATGGCGTTCCGAAACCTGAAACGCTCAAGAAGCTCGGCTTAGACAAAGAACCATCTCATTTATTGTAAAAGACACGAATAGAACGAATGTGAGCGAACCTTTCGAATTTTTTATCATTCGTGCAATTCGCTCTTATTCGGATTATTCGTTCATTAACATGAAAGGAGAAAGTGAATGGAACCCATGGGTAAAGTTCTTGCAATCAGTCCAGAAAAATGCACCGGCTGCAGGCTTTGTGAGCAAGTCTGCGCAGTCTTTCACGACGGCGTTTCCAATCCTAGCCGAA
>VGSD01000363.1 GCA_016875155.1 Deltaproteobacteria bacterium
AACACCACTCTTGCCGGAAACATCGCCACTTTTTTCCCGGATTCCACTGCGGACACAGGAAATATCACATTAACCAATACGAAAGGTTCCATAAAAACGATCCGATTGTTGGGAAGCGTCGGAGGGAGGATTCGCATTGAATAAGAAAGGATTTACACTCATCGAAGTTCTGGTTGGGTTGGTGATTCTGGCCATTGGCCTTTTGGCCATCGCAGGAATGCAACTCACCTCTGTGAAAGGAAATTCCTTCTCGAGCAATCTGACCCAGGCCTCTGTTCTGGCACAGGATCGTCTCGAACTTTTGCGAAACCTGGCGTGGGCCCACGCCGATTTAACAGCTGGAACCCATAATGAAGGAACCATCGCAGGGACCATCTTTACAAGGGAATATGTGGTCACAGTCGTTCCCGGGACAACGATGCTCAATATTGTCGTGACCGTGAGATGGAGGGATGATTCTGATCACTCCGTATCATTCTCAACAGTCCGTTCTCAGTAAGGAGACAGGAATGAACAAAAAAGGGATTACACTGATTGAACTTTTGATTGTGCTGGTAATCAGCAGTATTTTGATCGCCGGTATCTACCGGACCTTTATCCATCAACAGCACACCTATACGGTGCAGGAGCAGGTTGTGGATATGCAGCAGAACGTGAGGATGGGCATCAATCAGATGGTAAGAGAGATCCGGATGGCTGGTTTCGGAAAACAGTATGAGGTGCTTAACACGGGTGGATGGGGAGCAGGTGGAATGCACGGCAGATATAAGAGTGTCGTCTGGCCTTCCGATGATGGTCAATCCATGACCGTGGTGGGTGCCTACGAGCAGGTGACATTTCTCACAGCGAATGCCGGGTCCGGAACCAATATTTTACAGGTTAATGATGGTTCTTTTTTTAACAAAGGTGGACTGCAATATATCTCCATCAATGGGACGGAAAGTCAGAGGATTAAGGATATTGTTGGGAATCAGATCGAACTCTTCGATGATTTATTGGAAAATCATTTTCAGAATGAACCTGTGTTCAGGGTCATAGCGATCACCTACTCGTTAGGAAATTTTGAAGGGAAGGCTTCATTATTAAGGAGCAATAATCTTCCTGATCCGGACACCGCGGTTCCACAACCTTTGGCTGAAAACATCGAATTTCTTCAGTTTACCTATACACTCAATGATGGTTCGGTCTTTGTGGGTATGGTGCCCGGGGGGCCAACTGAAATCCGTAAAATACGGATGGTCCAGGTGACGATCCGAGCCAGGACCGACCGAGCCGACCCCGAACTCGGCGGGGGAGGGGATGGTTTTAGAAGGAGAACACTCACCTCAAACATCCAGTTAAGGAATTTATCCTCATTATGAAAAGGAGATGAAATGGAGTCAAAAAGTATAATTAAATTGTTTTATAAAATCCCTCCTTACCTCCCTTTGCCAAAGGGAGATATTCCCCCTCTTTGGCAAAGAGGGGAAGGGGAGATTTTCAGAAAAATATGTTCCCCCCATGACCGACCGATTGATAATAATCAGAAAGGAATAGCCCTAGTGATTGCCCTGGTCATGTTGCTGGTATTGACCCTTGTTGGTTTGAGCGCAATCAGCATGACCAGTTTCGAGGCGAATATTTCTGGCAATCAAAGGGTTTATAATTTGGCCTTTTATACTGCGGATGGAGGAGTTGAAAACTTCCGCGGAAGGGTCTCCGGAGGAGAATTTATCTATTCCGCCGACGCAACCGGTTCCTATGAGGTCAATATTGGCGGGAATACCTGCAACATCAGCTACGATAAATGGGCACGAAAGGACGCAGAAGGAGATTTTACCGTATTTAAAGTGACTTCAGAGGGAAGGGCACCTTTTCCTTCAACAGGAAGGGTGACAATCGAATCCATTGTTGAAGTGCTAACGACCATCACACCTGGATATAATTGAGGAGGAATAAAATGAAAAAGTTTTGGTTACTCATCTTTACTCTCGGATTGCTCATTCCATTTCAGGTCTCTGCTCAGGATGACCTGTTTCAGATCAAGACTCCGAACGTGATGATCATCTTCGACACTTCGGATTCGATGAATATGAGTGTCAATGTCAATTCCAGCGGAAACAGCATCTGGACCGTAAAGAAAGGGCCGGATCTTGTCACCGAATACCGAAGAGACGGAAACCATCCCGACAGCAAACTTTACCAGGCCAAACAGGCCTTGGCACAGATTATTGATGAGGTCGTGAAGGACAGAGTTAATCTGGGTTTTTCAACCTATGCACAGATAAAAATTGAAAGGAGGAGGGGACAATATCAGAGAGAAGAGGTTGTTCAGGCTGCCGAGCCTGAAAAATGGCGTCGCTACAAGAGGTATTACCTCTGGGATACGACAAACGATAGCACCCGAACCGCCACCAGTATCTATCCTGACAGTTTCATTGACGCATGGGGAAACACCCGCAGTAATGTCACTGCCCATCCTACAACCGGAACCACATTCAGCAGGTCTATCTGGATTCACGATAAAAGTGGGCCTCTCCATCCCAAATGGATTGGAGGATCGAATTTTGAAACGACAAAAGCATATACCATCACCTATCGCGTCACGGACCGGACCCATAATGCGGAGACCAATGTCTATACCTTCACCTACAAGCCTATTTCATCCAATTATGACCGCTACCGGGAACAGTATTTTTACGATAGCTGGAGCACGACAGAGGTCTTCTGCGGAGCCGACACGGTTGGAAATCCATTTCCGGCCACGCAATCGAGCGGTGGCACCTGGAAAACCTATTTTTCAGGTGAAAGTGAATATGTGACACCCTCCAATGGACGAACTGCTGGATGGTGGAACTGTTATGTCCAGTATCAAGCCGCTAAAAGTGAAGTTAAACAGACTAAATATAACTGGTATGATACTACCGGCACCTCCTGTGACGCGACCAAACCCGGGACACCGGAATGGACTCTGGTGCCCGGAACATGCTTTGACTGGTCAGGTTATCGATATACTCCAGAAGGGACTAACAACAGACCTCATACATGGTCTTACTATAGGATCGACGGCAGCAACAACTGGAATAAAAATAGCCAGAAAGATCCTTTTTACCCCGCCCCATCGGGAAATCCGGGCGAGAATGACAATCACCACTTCTTCATCAACTTCCCGGATGATAAAGACGCGGGTTTCAAAGCCTCGGACCGAACTGTGATCAAGAACAAAATTCTCTCCTTCCTGGACCTGACGCCTGTCAAGAGGCCGGATGTTGCAGAATACTGGACAAGACTGCCTATTCACGCCATCGCTGGAAGGATCGGGTTGACCGCCAATACGGAGGCGTTTAATGCTCAGCGACAGACACCGCTTGCAGATTCTCTCTTTTGGGCTTACCCCTATTTCTATGATTATATCAATAAATATAATGGAGGAGACCCATCAAGCAAGGAGAAGTTTGGTGAAACGCTCTGCCGGGGGAACTATATCATCCTTCTTACCGATGGTCTCGAAAGCTGCAGGTTTAAAGGAGGGGCGCCGGATTACGATGCCGCCCCACAGGAAGCAGCCAATCTTTTAGCAATTAATGTGAGGACATTTGTCATCGGGTTTGGCGGTGATATCAAAGGAAACCAGACGCTCACCAACATTGCAGTAGCCGGAGGAACAGATAAGGCTTATTTTGCCGCCAATTTTAACGAACTTAAATCCGCACTTAGCTCCATCTTTCAAGCCATTACCGGTCAGTATTATGGCCGGTCCAACCCCGTCATCACCCGTGCGAGGG